>CAZUEG010000113.1:0-2779 GCA_964619495.1 uncultured Candidatus Saccharibacteria bacterium
CGAAGCGAGGGGCGAAGCCCCGAGCGAGGCGACTAATTCAATATGGTGGACCCGGGCGGAATCGGACCGCCGCCTCTACAATGCGAATGTAGCGTAATGCCACTTTACTACGGGCCCAAGACAACATTCGGGTCGCCGAGATTTGCACTCGGGCTAAATCTTCCCGAAAGACTCGTGCTACTATTACACTACGACCCGAAGATTACGTCACCCAATATCTGCTTTTTGTCATTTCGTCGCGTTTCATTTCCAACGATTCGCGCTCATTTTTTGCCTTTTTAACCATTTCCCGCAATACATCATCGGCCAGTCTGTCTAGCTTTTGTACCTCGGCCGATAGTAATTCCTTATCATTCTTTTTCGGGTCCGACAATACCTCTCCCAATAATATTTCCAAAATAAATCCCACCCTCGGTCCGGGTTGAATATTTAATGTAGTGATAATATCATTGCCGTTCACCGCCAGCATTTTTACGGAAAGGGGATCCTGGGCGGCTTTGTCGATAAGATACCTTAAATGACGTAACTTATAAGGTTCGGCCTTGGGGACCCCCGAACCGATCCGATCGGCCATTCTTACCTCCAATAGCTCGTCGATATTCTCTGGCCCTACATTTCTAACTAGCCGGCGGACCGATGATTCAGTCACTTCGCCGACATTATAATAAAACAAGTGATAGCGCACCAAAGTAACGATTTTTTGAATATCTTTTTTAGGGAACTTAAGCCGTTCTAAAATCACTTTTGCCATTCTTGCTCCCACCGTTTCGTGATTATAAAAAGTGGCATCCGGACCGTTTCCCGCTTTGGTCCGCGGTTTGGCAATGTCATGCAAAAGCGCCGCCATCCGCACGTTAAAATTAAAACCTTTCTCCGCAGCGTATTTTAAAGACAGTAAATTATGCTGATAGCAGTCATAAATATGGTGTTTGTTTTGACCGACTCCATAACCTTCCTCCAGTTCGGGAATGATGTATTTTAAAAGTCCGAATATTCTTAGTGCTTCAATGCCCTGATCGGCGCGATTACTATTAATGATTTTAATCAGTTCGTCGCGGATCCGTTCTTGGGATATCAGTTTTAACGATCGGCTGTGCGATCTAATTGCCTCTTCGGTTTTTGATTCGATCTTGAATCCCAGGCAAGTTGAAAATCTGACGGCTCTTAGCATCCTCAAGGCATCCTCATTAAGGCGGTCTTCGGGATTATTGACGGCGCGGATAATTTTCGATTTCAAATCCTTCTTTCCGCAAAACGGATCGATGATCGTCATTTTCTTCGCTTTACTTATCTTCAAAGCCATGGCGTTAACCGTAAAATCGCGGCGGGCTAAATCTTCCTCAATAATTTTTGCCGGCATTATTTTATCAGGATGGCGCTTGTCGCTGTATGTTGTTTCCGCGCGGTAAGTGGTAATCTCGACAATCCTGTCACTTGTATTCGTGTCTAACTCGGGGCAGACAACTCCTACCGTCCAAAAATCATTTTCGTAAAATGTCTCCCTGCCGGTTATTTGGATTATCTTTTCGATTTCTTTGGGGTTGGCGTTTGTGGCAATATCCCAATCAGCCGGCTCTTTGCCCAACAAAAAGTCGCGGACGCAACCGCCCACTAAGTATGCCTCAAACCCGCCGTTTTCGATATCGGCAATGATTTTTATTATGATTTGCGGTATTTCCATAAAACAGGATGATTGCTAATTCTATCTCATTCAGCGCCACTCTTCAATTGAGTGAATGATTGAATCAGATTAAAATCTGTTCTTTACAATATGAGCAACTTTGCTAAAATCAACCAATACAATTTGAAATCTACAATTTGAAATTTGAAATCAAGGTTGACCCCCGTAGCTTAATGGCCCCCCTACGCCAAGGCTTCGGCGGGGCGAGCATCTCGCGTGGTTAGAAAAAGATAGGGGACGGGTAATCGTGTAAACAAAAGCCCCCGTAGCTTAATGGATAAAGCGCTGGCCTTCGAAGCCAGTAATGGGGGTTCAATTCCCTCCGGGGGCGCAAGTAATAAACAAACTTCTAAATCATATGCTAAACCCAAAAAGAATATTGATTGCCATAACCCTCGCGGGCATTTTAGTTCCTGCCGTTTCCGTTTTTGCCGCGGAGACATATCAGATCTTGAAAAGCGACATGACAACTAAAAGGTATATCTGCTACGAGGGAATGATTCCTTGCGGTAAGAATATGATGTGTTCTCAAAACGATAATCCCATAACTGACGGAAAATGTGATCCGTCAAAAGGAACTGGGGCCACCGGAACGATTATTGGTTGCAATCCGCGGCCTGTAAATTTGGTAACTATCGATTGCCAATTATGCCATTTCTTTATTCTGGGCAAGGGAGTTCTGGCGTTTGTCTTTAAGATCGTGATGGCGGTATCGGCGTTATTAATCGTCGTTGGCGGGTTTATGTATCTCGTTTGTTCCGGCAACCCCGGATGCATCAGCCGCGCCAATTCGATATTTAAATCGGTGGCGATTGGCGTGGCGATTATATTTGCCGCCTGGATTGTTGTGGGGACGGTTTTTGTACAACTGGGGGTCCAGCCATGGACTGGCTTGATAAGCTGGCATCGGATTACCTGCCCGATTGTATCCGATTGCTGCCAATGATAACCTGTCTGGATATTGCCAGACCTTGCGCCCATAGCTTAATTGGCAGAGCAAATCCCTCTTAAGGATGAGGTTGTAGGTTCGACTCCTACTGGGCGCACCATTTGGGAAATTGCGAAATCGTTGGGTGTGGCGCTCGCGTCGCCGCCGCC
>CAZUEG010000114.1:0-2741 GCA_964619495.1 uncultured Candidatus Saccharibacteria bacterium
GTCTGCTTTGGCAAACGACCAGATAATTGCCGTTACGGCGAATAGGGGCAGAAGGAGAATCAAAGAAAACTTCAAAAGTTCGGCAACTCCGAACGCAATTCCGGCGAAGATCAGGTTTCTTTTAGTGTTGTTTTTTAGAAACTTAACAAAATAATAACTGGCAATAAAAGCCCCGGTCGCCGCTCCGACATCAGTCGTTACCAGCCGGCCATGAGCGAGAAAGGTCGGTGAAAAAGTGAATAAAAACAGCGCCAATAGTCCGGCGCGCTTTCCGAACAGCTCACCGGTCCATTTGAATATATAAACCCCGAGAAGGATTAAAACAAAAAGCATGGGGACTCTGCTCCAAAATATCATCAGAGAGGCCGGATTATTCATATCGAACAATAGCACGTGGCCGTAGTTCCATTGGTTATTAAGGCCGTTTACCCACGCATCTTCGTTTGTCGGAAAGTTAATGCCTTTTATAAATAACAGGGGCAAGCCGGCTAAATCTTTAATCAATGGCGGGTGTTCGGGATTTATCCGCATATCATTTTGCGTGACATACGAATAGCCGGCGGGAATATGCGATAATTCATCCATTGTCAAAGAATCGCCGGCCATGCTGGTTATCCCCAGGGTAAACATCACCACCAGCAAAATAGCGGCGGCTATTTCCGGCCATTTTTCTCCCATTTTTATCTTAAGCATAATAATTACGATTACCTTATTAAAACCGCTACTGGCCTATTGGCGCAATGTCGAAATTAATCCTGAACATCATCAAGGAACCCGCTTTCCAGAAATGGCCTTTGGGAAATTTCCTTAATAGAGTAACAAATAAATCCGGATCGTTTTGCCCCATGGGAATAATAATAGCCCGATCTTTGGGATTAATTTTGTCTAAGGAGTTTAGCGCCGGATACCCGGTAGGGCCGGGATCAGTGAAATCATAACCATTATAATACAGATACATTGCCCGCGGTTCATTATATTTTGTTCGTTCAATAAAGATCGGCGTTTGCGCCGCAACGGGGACTCCACTAGGATAAGGGACTGGTACGCCACCTTGGTTTACGATGACGTAAAGCTTAACGCCATCCTCGACGCTGTTCAGGTAATTGCCGATTTGCACATAATCACCAGAAAAAGCACTTACGACTTCGCGATTTTCCCCCCATTTCTCAAAGTATAAATTAAATTGGGAAAAGCAAATTGAAATGACCATTAAGATCCCGCCAAGAATCACCAGAACTTTCTTTGATGTGTTTAAATATAAAAAACTTAAGGCGGTAAATCCGCCGATAGCGGCGAAGATGTAAACGAAAGGAACAACTCCCAAAACGCGTAGTGCGTGAGGAATGCCTTCGATTGTCAGAACTCCCGGCAGAAGCGCCGTAAGAAATCCGAAAATCAGGAAATTATAAACGCCAATCTGATCGTAGTCTTTTTCCTTGAGCGCCCTGATGAGTTTGGCAAGAGAAACCGATACCCCGGCAATGAAAAGCAATCCGCACAAAACGGGCAACATCGGTAATCCGCTGAAATTGTGGCGCCAATTATAATCGCCGTGGAAATTAAACATCAAAAGATGGCTGAATAAACTGGCGAAGAAAGCTTTAACGGGGCTTAGTTGGCTAAAAATGGAAACCCCGCCGGCGCGGCCGATAAAATCGCCGAAATGGGTCAGAAAATATATGCCAATCGGCAGAGCAATAATAAAAACCGCCGCGATAAACCACAAAAAGTTCTTAAGATAAACGCCGGTACTTTTTTGTTTAAGAGAACTGATAAAATAAGGAAGAAGAATAAAGGGAAGAAGGAGGACGCTCATGCGAAAGCCGATATACGTGTAAAAACCGGCGCCGAAAAATAACCCGCTGATTACTAATGAGAGAATATTGTTTTTATGAAACCCGCGAAAAAAGAAATATCCGAAAAAAACCAATACAAACGGAACCATTATCACGCGAAAACCCATGCGGGAAAAATTGATATGCCAAAAAGAAAAGGCGATTAAAATCGCCGATAATAAACCGATAAAATTAGCGTGCTTAAAAACTTCCGCCAGAGCATCCTTGATTTTATTATCGGCCGGCAGTTCTTTAACGGCGTCAGCCGGCGGTTCCTGATGGTCAGAAAACAGCTCTTTGGCTAATAAATATGTCCCCAAAACCGTTAAAATGCCGATCACGGCGCTTACTATTCTTATCGCCCAAATACCGGGACCGAATATCATAAAGGATAAACTGACGAGCCAAATAAACAAACCTTCCCGGCCGTTATTTTCCGGATAGAATAGCTTGAATTGGCCGCTTTTTAATGAATCCAGGGCATCGTTGCCGTCCATGGCGATATTGGGATATAAGCCGGGCGGAACACTGTCGAGTTTATAGATGCGGACGATTCCCGAAAGAATTACGATTGCGGCAACAACAGAAAATAAAATAATTTTCTTGGGATCTTTAATAGATATGCGCATATGTATTGACGGTAATTATATTTGTATATTTTATCTCATTGGCAAGAATAGGCAACACGCCGCCAGTTCACAGTTTTCAGTTCTCAGTTCTCAAATATTTACAAACAAAACTCTAAATCCTAAATCCGAAATCCTAAACAAATCCAAAACTCCAAATAATAAAATCCAAAACAATTATGTTTTGAGTTTTTGGATTTATGTCATTAGAGTTTAGAATTTAGAGTTTAGGATTTAAGTCTAGTGTTTTAGTTTTATTTCAAATTTCAAATTCAACCCT
>CAZUEG010000115.1:0-2698 GCA_964619495.1 uncultured Candidatus Saccharibacteria bacterium
GATTTTTTTGCGTTTACTAAATAGAAAAACCACCTATATTATATTTGATGTGCCGTTAATGTCTTGCTTACAGTGGTTGTACCTTTCAACTGTCATAGGGAGGGATAATGTTAACTTAATAACTTCTCTTAATATGAGTATTTGTAAAAATAAGATTAATTTGATTCCTGTGGTGTTCAGGGGCTCTTATAAAAAAATTAAAGCTGATCTCTTTATTAGTACTTGGGCATTGAGTGAAAGCGGAAAAGGAGCTCAAGATTTTGTTATAGACAACGGCTGGTTTAAAACAAAACATATGTTGTTAACATATGCCAAGAATAGTTTAGCTATTCCCGATTCGGAACGACTTGCTCCCTTTGTCCGTAAATATGGAGCGAAGGTGGAGTATGATAAATTTCTCCCGGGTAATTTTTATGGTTTTTTATAAGGTGTAGATATAAAAGTTATAGATATGGAAGAAAGGAACAAAGGAAATGACCAATAAAGATAATATTAAGATTCTTATTACCGGCGGAGACGGCTATGTCGGGTCAAACATAGTCGATTTTTTTCAAAAAAGCGGAGCTCTTGTCTACCCAACCGTAGTCAAGTCAGCCGGCGACCGAAGAAAAATAAAAATGGATATCAGAGAAAAATCACAAGTGGAAAAAATCGTTAAAAAAATCGTGCCGGATGTTGTTATTCATACAGCCGCTTTAAGTAATTTAGGTGCTTGCGAAAAAGATCCAAAATTAGCAGAAGAGATCAATTATCTCGGAACTAAAAATTTGGTTGATGTCGTCAGGCGCTATTCAAAAACTAAGTTTATCTTTTTCTCCTCGGATTATGTTTTTGACGGGGAAAAAGGAAATTACAAAGAAACGGATAAGCCATCTCCGTTGACAGTTTATGGCAAGACAAAATTGACCAGCGAGGAATATATTAAATCAAGAGCTAAAAATTATATTATTTTACGCACGGTTAATGTGTTTGGTCGGGGCGGAAATTTCTTTAATTTTGTTACCCAATCACTGACTAAAGGGGAGGAGATCGATGTCTTTAGTAATGTCAACTTTACTCCGACTTCTATCGATTTTTTGATCAGTGCTATTGATACCCTGATTGCCAAAGATTTTAAGGGGGTTATTCATATTGCCGGTCAAGAGAAAGTCAGCCGATATCAATTCGCCGAAAAAATTGCCAAAGCATTGGGGGCGGATACTAAACTTGTTAAGAAGGGGAAACAACTTAGAGGTGGAGTGATTTCGAAAGACAGTTCGTTAAATACTTGTTTGCTTGAAAAAACAATAGGAACAAGGGGGCCTTCCATAGAGATGGCTCTTAATTTATTACTTGGTAATATCGAAAAATCTTATTTTGAATTTTCTGACGACCGGGGCTTAATTCGGGGAATAACTCAAGGAGTAAATTGGAGGGAAATTAATTATATTGAAACAGTCAAAGGGAATGTCCGCGGCGGGCATTATCATAAAAAAACCAAGGAAGGTTTTTATATCATCAGCGGAAGGATTGAAGTTACGTTCAAAAATATCAAAAGTCGAAGGGTGAAGACATTTATAGCCGAAAAAGGGGACATATTTACAATAAAACCCAATGTCGTTCACACTTTCAAGGTTTTAAGCAATGCAAGCTGGATTAATTATCTTTCACAGCCAATGATTGATGGCGGCGATATCCACAAGATCGAATAAAGATGAAAATGATTTTAGCCACTCATTTAGATACATATGGGCCGGCCTCGTCTTTAAAGGAATTTATTACCGCTAGGCAGGTTCAGTTCTTTCTTTGGATTTCTCATCCGCTGATGTATAAAAAGAAATTATCTGGTAGCGGTTTTGAATTTTACCAAAACAATCGGCTTGTCGGCAAATTTTACAAAAAAAACAAAGAAAAAAATTTACTGCTGACATATATTGAGCATCTGGTACTAAATATTGCTTATACGATAAGAACGAAAAAAAAATACGACCTATATGTCGGTTTTGATAATCTCAATGCTCTGTCCGGTATCATTTTAAGACGACTTGGTTTTGTTAAACGTTGTATTTATTATGTTGTCGATTACACTCCGATCCGCTTTGAAAATAAATTATTAAATTGGGTTTATCATCGGATTGAATCGTATTGTGCGATACATTGTGACGAAACATGGAATCTTTCGCCCAGAATGATTGCCGCCAGAAAGAGATTTAAAAAAATTTCTCCCGACAAGAGAAAGCAAAAAGTTGTTCCGATGGGCGTTTGGTTGGCCGAAATAAATCGATACGATTTCCCCGAAATAAACAGATTTCAACTTGTCTATATGGGCGGAATCATCAAAAAGCAGGGATTACAATATGTTTTAAGCGCCATACCGATCGTAGTGAAAAAAATTCCCGGTTTTAAATTTCTGGTCATCGGAGACGGTGATTATCTAGCTGTTCTAAAACGGCAGGCCAAACGGCTAGAAATCGAAAAATATATTAAATTTGCCGGTCATATTTTAAGCATCCGGAAAGTCAATAATTTAATAGCTAAATCGGCGGCAGCGATTGCCTTATATGAAAAAGGCGACATCTATCGCAATTGGAGTTATTATGCCGACCCCGGCAAGATTAAGGCCTATTTAGGCGCCGGATTGCCGGTACTTTTATCCGATGTGCCGCATAATGCCAAGGAGTTAGCGGAAAAAAAATCTGGAATTATAATCAAATCATTT
>CAZUEG010000116.1:0-2690 GCA_964619495.1 uncultured Candidatus Saccharibacteria bacterium
CAGCCTGGTTGAATATATAATCAAAAACAGGGAAAAATTCGGGAATATTTATTTGCTTTATGGCGCCAAGGTGCCGGAAGAAATTTTACTGAAAGATCGACTGGAAGAGTGGCAAAAATCTGATATTAAGGTTTTAACTATCGCAGGAATCGTTTCAGAATTGGTCAAAGAAATAAAAATTGACGAGCAGAATGCCGTTGCTGTGATGTGCGGCCCCGGTCCAATGATGGAAGCCCTGGAAAAAATTTTCCGGCCCCTGGGAATTTCCGACCGAAGAATTTTTGTCAGCCTGGAGAGAAAAATGCAGTGCGGGGTGGGGAAGTGCCAGCATTGCACCACCGGCGACAAATATGTTTGCCTCGACGGCCCGGTTTTTTACTACGATCAAATAGACAAGAATTATGATTAAGTCCAAAATTGCGATTTATGATTTTACCGACTGCGAGGGATGCGAAGTAAAATTAATCTCGCTCCGCGAAAAACTTCTTTTACTTGAGAAAAAAGTTGAAATTGTGAATTGGCGGCTCACTCAAGAAAGTTTCCAATCTGGCCCCTACGATATTGCCATCATTGAAGGAACACCCATTACCCAGTATGAAATAGATCTTTTAAAAGAATTGCGAAATAGTGCCTCGGTTCTCATTGCTCTTGGCGCCTGCGCTGCCCTGGGAGGAATTCCAGCCATAATGCCGGAAAAAAACAGAAAATATTGGTATGAAAAAATTTATACCAGCCAATATCATCCTCGGGGAATTGACGCCCTGCCGCTTTCCAGTTATGTCAAAATTGACTTTGCCATTCATGGCTGTCCGGTTGATGAGAATGAGGTGGTGCGGGTGATGGAAGAGTTACTGAGCGGAAAAAAGCCGTCATATCGCGGGTATTCTGTTTGTTTCGAGTGCAAGCTGGTCGGCAATCCTTGCCGCTTGATTGAAAATAAACCGTGTTTGGGGCCCATTACTCAAGGGGGATGCGGAGCAATTTGTGTTTCCGGGGGTTCGCCTTGTTATGGATGTTTTGGAATTCGCGAAGAGGCAAATATTCCGACCCTGGAAAAAATTTTAGGAAAAGAAGAAATTGAAAAATATTTAGCAATGTTTCATAGCAGAACTAAATTATGATAACAAACGAATTTATTGCAAAAATTGAGGGGCACGGAAGTTTAAAAGTTAATTGGGAGAATAATACGGTTAAACTTCATGTTCATGAGGGAGAAAGACTTTTTGAGGGAATTTTAGTGGGAAAAACAGCTGAAGAGGCCCACTGGATTACTCCGCGCATCTGTGGGATTTGTCCTATTGCTCACAACCTTGCTTCTTTAGCTGCTCTTGAAAATGCCTTAGGAATTAAAATAAACGAAACCGCAAAACTTCTTAGGGACCTGATGAAAGCTGGTCAAATAATTCAAAGCCACGTTCTGCATCTGTTTTTTCTCGCTCTTCCCGATTATATCGGTCTTGACAGAGGAACAGAATTGTCCAAAAAAGATCCAAAATCTTTTACCAAAGCTCTTTCTCTTAAAGAATTGGCTGATGAAATTGCTTTTGTCATTGCCGGCAGAAACGTTCATCCCACCACCACTGCCGTCGGTGGCTTTCACAAGATTCCCTCAAAAAAAGAGCTGGAAAAATTATTGGAAAAAATTAAAAAGACAGAGAAAGAAGCAGAGTGGGCGGCAAAATTCTTCTCCCGCCTTAAATATCCGAAATTAAAAGTCGATTTAGAGTTGGTCGCCCAAAAAGACGGGAAAATTGTTTCTAACAAAGGGGAAGAAGTTTCTATGGGCGACTACAAACAAAACTTAGAAGAAGAATTACGTGAATATTCAACGGCCAAGTTCGGGAAATTTCAGGGCCGGGAAATAATGGTCGGCGCCTTAGCCCGTCTGTCTTTGTCAAACACCGAGTGTTTGACAGTTCAACACTCGGTGTTTGACAAATTAGATTTTAATAATCCCTTTCATAATAACCTTGCCCAAGCCATTGAAATTTTCGAGCTCTCCAAAGAGGCGGAAAAAATCATCGAAAAATTATTGGCAATGGAAATGGAAGCAAAAATATCAACACCCGATGTTGACGCAGGAACATCGGGTGTTAAACGGGGTATCGGAGCTGTCGAGGCGCCGCGGGGCGGCTTATATCACGAAATTCATTTAGACGAAAAAGGGATTATAACTTACGCCAATATTATTACCCCCACTGTTCAGAACTTAACTTCAATTGAAAAAAGTGCCAACGCCCTGATGGAACAATTTAAAGACAAACCGACAAAAGAAAAAGAAAAATTGTTAAATATGCTCGTCCGCGCTTATGACCCTTGCATTACTTGTTCGGTGCACTGATTAAATAATTTTATTTGCTAAATCGAGATGATAATTGGTCCAGTAGATCAGGTTTTGTTTTTGACGTGAGGTGAGTTTGTCGCAGATAAAATCCCAATGGAGAGAAACACTATCTCCTTCTTTTAATGAGGGATCGATTAAATAAAAGTTTTTTACGGTTTTTTCGCCCAACTGAAGTTTGCCCAAATTATTAAATTCCAATTGGGGATATTCAACAATGGCATTTCCAAGACTTAGTTCTTTCGAATTGTTTTTAAGGCTAATATTTTTGATTTTTCCCCAACCAATCCGGCAATTATCCATTGTTTCTATAATTTTATCTTTGCCTCCGGACTTTAATAAACCGATT
>CAZUEG010000117.1:0-2659 GCA_964619495.1 uncultured Candidatus Saccharibacteria bacterium
CTGGGAAATTCCCAAAAGTTTTCGGGCTGATATGAAAGTGCCGGCCAGAATTTACGCGGATGAGAAATTGTTGGAAAATATTTTTAAAGACCAGACGCTGGATCAACTTATTAACTCAGCAACCTTGCCTGGTATTGAAAGATATGCTTTGGTCATGCCCGATGCTCATGAAGGATATGGAGTGCCAATCGGATTTGTGGGAGGAATTAGAATCTCCGATGGCGTTATCTCGCCGGGCGCGATCGGCTATGACATAAATTGCCTAACGGGCGATACACGAATATTGTCCGGCTTCGGCTACTATAAAGAGATTAAGGATTTCCAAAAAATATGGGATAGGGAGGATATTCAAAGTATTGATTTTAATCTTCACGAGACAGTCAAGACCCCCATTATAAGGTTTCTAAAAATAAAACCTAAAAATAAAATATTTGAAATAGTTACAAGAAGCGGTAAAAAAATTATTGCTACAGGAGACCATCCAATTTTTACTCCTTTAGGAATGAAAATTATAGAAGAACTTGCCGTCGGCGACAGGGCCGGAATATATCCCTTTGAAGGAGTGCCCTATAAAAAACTTTCTGGAAAAATAATCATATCAGAAAAGGATGTTGAAAAAACACTTTTAAGATTAGGAAAAATTGCCGGAGAAATTGGATTTGATCGGAATCTGAGAGTTTTGAAGAAAAGAGGCCTTTTGCCATTAGCTTATAATAATGCCAAACTCCCTTATTTATTAAAAATAATAGGATTTATATTTGGTGATGGCTCTATGAATTTTATTGGTTCAAGGGGTGACGGGATAATACATTTTGTAGGAAAATCCGAAGATTTGGAGGAAATCCGTAAGGATTTGAAAACCATTGGCTATACGCCTTCTAAAATTTATACCAGGGAAAGCAGACTTTTATACAAGGGGCGGAGAAAAAAATACATCAACCATTATTTTAGCGTAAACGCTTCTAGTCTAGTGATATTGTTGAATACTCTGGGTGTGCCTTTGGGAAGGAAGGTATTTCAAGAATATCGCGTGCCAAATTGGGTCTTAGGGGCACCGTTATGGCAAAAAAGGTTATTTTTGGCCGCTTTTTTTGGAGCCGAACTGAGAACGCCCCATCGGAAAAAGGGGAAACAGACAATGTTTAATTGTCCAGTGTTAACAATGAATAAGGCCGAAAACCTAATTAATAATGGCAAGGCATTTTTAGGTGACATTTCAAAAATCCTTGAAGAATTTGGCGTCAAGACAATTTACATAACGCAACGCAAGGAACATATTAATAAAAAAGGAGAAATTTCATGGGGGTTAGATTTGGTATTTTCTTCAGAAATTCAAAGCCTGATCAGTCTCTGGCTTAAAATTGGCTTCGAATATAATGGGAAACGGCAGCGAATAGCAAATATCGCTGGGCAATACTTAAAATTTAAAAATAAAATTATTGCAGAGAAAAAGGAAGTAATTGAAATGAAAATTCCAGAGTTATTAAAAAATGGTTTAAGTTATGGCAAAATTGCTCATCTTCTTGCTTCGGGTAATCAATTAACAGAGAGATTTATTATTGACATGTGCTGGAAGCTAAAAAATAGAATGGAAATCCAATATTTTAAAGTTCCCCCGAGTTTTCCTTCCTTTGGAGAATTTTTGAAGCAGAACTCATCTGGTATTGAAAGGGACGTCATAGTGTGGGACGAAATTATGAGGAAGAAAGTGATATCATATAAAGGGTTCGTGTATGATTTTACAGTCGCCCATCGTGATCATAATTTTATTGCTAATAACTTCGTTGTTTCAAATTGTGGGGTGCGGGTTTTGCGTTCGGATTTGACCGTTAAAGACATTCAGCCGCACATTGTAAATTTAATGAACCAAATTCAGCGCGATGTGCCTTCGGGCGTCGGTCAGAGCGGGGAAATAAAGCTGAATTCCGAAGCGATGAGGAAGGTTTTGGAACAAGGCGTCAGATATGTAGTGGAAAAAGGATATGGCGAGAAAGAAGATATTGAATATTGCGAGGAACAAAGAAATATGGTTGGCGCAGATGATTCTTGTGTTTCAGAAAAAGCCAAAAGCCGAGGGAGAGACCAGCTGGGCACTTTGGGCGCCGGCAATCATTTTTTGGAAGTGCAAAGAGTTGATGAGATTTTTGATGAGAAAATTGCTGAAATTTTTGGTCTGAAAAAAGATTTAGTGACGATTATGATTCACTGCGGTTCCCGCGGCTTAGGTCATCAGGTGGCAACTGATTATGTTTCGCTAATGCATAAAAACCTGGATAAATACAAGATTAAACTGCCTGACGCGGAATTGGCCTGTGCGCTTTTTGATTCGCCAGAAGGCCGGCAATATTTTTCCGCCATGGCTTCGAGCGCCAATTTTGCCTGGGCTAATCGGCAGGTAATCACGCATTTGGTCAGGGGAGCGTGGCAGAGAGCCTTGGGCCCTTCGACAGGCTCAGGGCTGAAATTAATTTATGATGTGGCTCATAATATAGCTAAAATCGAGCGCCATGTGCTCGATAATTTCCAATTTCCAATTTCCAATTTCCAAACAAATTCCAAATTCCAAAATTCAGATTCTAAAAAAAATTCAGTTGAGCTCGTAGTTCATCGCAAAGGCGCAACGCGGGCTTTTCCACCCGGCCATTTAGAAATTCCAGGG
>CAZUEG010000118.1:0-2652 GCA_964619495.1 uncultured Candidatus Saccharibacteria bacterium
CGTCGGCCAAAAAGAAGCGATTTTGGCGATTTCCAACGCCATCCGCCGTTCGCGGGCCGGGATATCCGAGGAAAACCGTCCTCTCGGCTCTTTCATGTTTTTGGGTCCGACCGGAGTGGGGAAGACGGAAACCGCCCGGGCCCTTGCCGAATTTTTATTCAACAACGAAAGCGCTTTGATCAGAATGGATATGTCGGAGTATATGGAAAGGCATACGGTTTCAAAGATTATCGGTTCGCCTCCGGGATATGTCGGGTACGAGGAAGGCGGGCAATTGACGGAGAAAATCCGCCACCGGCCGTACAGCGTTGTTTTGCTTGACGAGATTGAAAAAGCCAACCCCGAAGTATTCAATATTCTTCTGCAAATCCTGGAAGACGGGAGGCTGACCGACGCCAAGGGGCGGACAGCGTCGTTTAAAAACGCGATTTTAATAATGACGTCGAATATCGGTTCCGAACATATCGCCAAAATGGGCACTCTGGGGTTTCTTGACGACTCCCAAGAATCGGCGCAGAAAGAAAACCTCAAAGAAAAGGTGATGACGGCGCTACGCGACAGTTTCCGTCCGGAGTTCTTAAACCGGATCGACGAAATCATCATCTTTGATTACTTGGGAAGGGCGGAAATTAAAGAAATCGTCAATCTGGAATTGGAAAAAGTAACAAAGCGGCTGAAAGCAAAAACGATTGGCGTCAAGCTCGATAACAGCACCCGGGAATTATTGGCAGAGAAAGGATACGATCCCAATCTGGGAGCGCGGCCTTTAAAAAGGGTGATCCAAAGAATGATTCTTGATCCGTTAGCATTAAAAATCGTCGCCGGCGAGGTCAAAGAAGGGGAGGAATTGGAAATTAAAGCGGAAGACCAGAAAATAATCTTTAAATCAATCAAAAGTCCGGTCTCGGCCGTAAAAAAAAGGAATAAAAAATCATAAAAATATGACAAAACGGCTTCTTGCGATAATCGGGTTGTTTATTATCGGAACGGTCGGCGGTATTTTCGCCGATCAGATATTGTGGCCGTATTTTATCGAGCGGCCGTTATTTTATAAATATCGGCTGGAACAGGCGCCGATTTATGTAACCGAACGGAAAGAAATAATAATCGAAGAAAATACCGCCTTGCAAGACGCTGTTGAGAAAGTCGGTAAAACGGTTGTTAACATCCGCTCCACCGCTGTTAGCGGAAAAGCCGTTGAGGGCACGGGAATGGTTGTTTCTTCCGACGGTTTGGTGGTTACCTTAGCCGATCTTATCCCCACCGGTTCGACAACCGTCGTGATGTGGGAAAATAAAAAAGTGACTTTTGATTTGCTAAAACGCGACCCGAAGATCAATTTGGCGGTAATCAAAATTGGTGAAAAGAATCTGCCAACCACCGGTTTCGCCGATCTGTCGATTATGCGGCTGGGAGAGCGGATATTCCTCTTATCCGCGCAAATAATTACCTCCGGTCCGGCTTCTGCTCCGGTAACCGATATTAAGAAAACCGTAAAAGAGGGGACAATCAGCTCTCTTTACGGAACCAATCCGGAAACAAGCATCACGGGAACCATAAAACTGAAAGGCAGCCCGTTTTTTGATATCGAAGGAAAGATGCTGGGACTGGCTCTTGTCGGCGATAAGGGCGATGTCACGATAATGCCAATCTCTTTAATCCGCGCCTTTTTAGGAATGTAATTTATTTGGTTGAAAGTAATTAGTGATTAGTGAATTTATCCCCAAACTCTTACAAAAATCCGCCTAGACGGATTTTTCGTATTGGGCTGTGGATAAAAGAATGTTGTAAGAAAACGAATGAGCTATAATAACTGAGCGACTAAGTCATTAAGTTATTAAGTTATTTAATCACTTAATTATCATATGGTAAGTTTATTTTTTGGCGAAAAAACTTTAAAAACGCGCCGGGCGATTGTCGTTATCGGAACAATCGTTTTTCTAATCCTCGGAGCGGTGGTATTTTTTCTTGCCCAGGCGAATAAGCAGGATGTTTCCGCTCTAAATCAGAAATTGCCGGAGGGGATAACGGTTGTTAAAAATGTCTTTGGCGAATACCGGGTTGTCAACCGCAAAGACGGTTATAGTTTTAAAATTCCCAAAGAATGGAAAGGGATAACAAAAACAGAATATACCCCAGAAAGAAATGTTCAGGGTTATCAGGTAGCGAGTTTGTATGTAGAAGGCAATGGGCCGGCAAGTATCTTGTCAGTGGATATGTATAAAAATGTTACCGATGACACAATGACTTTTGCGAATAAGATATGGGCACTATTTGGGCTTGAAGGAAAATTGGAAAGTGAAAAAATCGGTAAATATGACGTGGTTACCGGGTTTGAAGAAAAAAATCTAGGAGGGACATTTGTCTACTTTTTTAAGGATCAAAAAACAAACATATTTGTGCAAAATAACGGATCAGAAGAATATCTCAAGAATATTATTATCAATGGCAAGTGGTAAAAATATTATTTAATTTATTTTAACATTATGCCCGAAAAAATCAGGCGGCTTTTGGCGGTAATTACGATTATCGCTTGTTTCTGTTCTCCTCTTTCCGTTTTCGCCAAGGGATTTAAAATCACCACCGAACAATTAAATCGCCTGCAAACTATCTTGTCTCTCGTCAAAACATTTATGAATACCGGTCTTAACG
>CAZUEG010000119.1:0-2647 GCA_964619495.1 uncultured Candidatus Saccharibacteria bacterium
TCTTTTCGGGATTGAATGTAAAGAAAAGTCCGATTTTTTCAAAAGCGGTGTCAAAGAAATAAAAAATACTGCCGGGTTTTATGCCCGCTTTTGCGGCCGCTGAAGCATGATTAAATGGCAAAAAAATAGTCGCCAATAATAAAATCAATAGTAATATTGATATTTTTTTCATCAAATATATTATATGCCCCTTTTGTCGTTTTTACAATGTTGGGCTTGACTAATTTTGGGGAAAATATACTCTTAAATTATTATGGCAAGGGTTAATCCTGAAATTGAGGCTTTTGCCCGAATAAAAGTGCTGGGGATTGGGAATTCGGGCACTAATTCTATTAATCATATGGTTCGCTCCCGAATCAAGGGGGTGGAATTCATTGCCGTTGATACCGATGCTCAAAAACTTCATCTTAGTTTGGCTTCCAAAAAAATTCACATTGGGAAGAATTTAACCCGCGGACTGGGCGGAGGAATGAATCCTGAAATAGGGAAAAAGGCAGCCGAAGAAACAAAAGAAGCGGTCCAAGAAATTTTAAAAGGAGCTGATATGGTTTTTGTTGCCTGCGGATTCGGCGGAGGCACGGCCAGCGGCGCAGCTCCAATTATAGCTAAGATTGCCAAAGAACAGGGAATTCTCACTATTGCTGTTGTCACCCGGCCCTTCACCTTTGAAGGCGCTTTTCGTTCCCGCATTGCCGAGGAGGCGCTGGCGAATCTAAGAGACGCAGTTGACGCCATGATTATCATTCCCAACGACCGCCTTTTTGGATTAATTAATAAAGAAACGACTTTTTTGTCCGCCTTCCAAATGTGCGACGATGTCCTGAAACAGGCTGTTGAGGGCATTTCTGATTTAATAACAATACCGGGAATCATTAATCTTGATTTTGCCGACGTTAAGGCAGTGATGCAAAACGCCGGCTCTGCCTTGATGGGAATCGGCTCAGCCCAAGGAGAAAACCGGGCTGAAGAAGCGGCTAAAATGGCCATTAATTCCCCTCTTCTTGATCTTTCCATTGACGGCGCCAAGGGAGTCCTTTTTGCCATCTCGGGCGGAGAAAATATGACCATGCTGGAAGTTCAGTGTGCGGCCAACGTAATTACCGAATCAATTGATTCCGACGCCAAAGTTATTTTCGGCGCCATTAACGACGACCGCCTTAGAAAAGACGAAATAAAAGTAACGGTTATTGCCTCGGGTTTTCCCGAAGGAAAAAATATTAGAAAACCGTCTCTTTTTCAGGGCCTTTCTTCTCGTTCCGCCGAATCAGAGACTTCTACGGAGAAAGAAAAAGAGAAAGATAAAGTTCGCCAGCCGGTGGAAGAAAAGTCGGAAGAAGAAAACGAGGATTCGCAAAAATCTATCCCCGCATTTTTAAGACGAAAAAAATAATAAAAATAATATGGATAAAAAACAAAATTTAATCTTACCGATTGCAATAGTTATTGCCGGCATAATCGTTGCCGGAACTATTTATTATACAAGCACAAAAACAAATTTAACCGGGGGCAATAATGTGGCTGCCACAGGCGAAACCACGCCCAAACAAGAAGAAATTAAAGGACCGAAAGAAATCACTTCCAATGACCATGTTTTGGGCGATCCCGAAGCGCCCCTCACTTTTATCGTTTTTACAGATTTAGAGTGCCCTTGGTGCAAAAAATTCAACGAAACAACAACGCAAATGATGGACGAATACGGCAAACAAGGTAAAGTCGAGTTGGTTTTCAGGCACTTCCCTCTTGATGAGCTTCACAAAAAATCAAGAAAGGAAGCTGAGGCAAGCGAGTGCGCGGCTGATTTGGGGGGCAGTGAAAAATTCTGGCAATATATTAATCGCGTTTTTGAAATCACGCCTTCCAATGACGGACTGGATTTGGCTGAACTGCCAAAAATCGCCAGCTATGTCGACGTTGATAAAAATAAATTTAACGAATGCCTTAATTCCGGAAAGTTCGGCCAAAAGGTTCAAGAAAACTATGATGACGCCGTTGCCTCCGGCGGCACGGGAACTCCCTACTTTATTATCATAAACAAACAGGGAGAAAAATTTCCCTTCAGCGGATATCTTCCTTATCAACAGCTAAAAATTATTCTTGATCAGCTTTTGGCTAAGTAATTATAAGCCGAGAGGCTGGCTTTGGCGCCTTCGGCAGCGGCGATAACGCACTGTTTATATTCTATGTCGGTAACATCCCCGGCCCCGAAAGCTCCCTTAACCGAGGATTCGTTTGTTTAGGGGTCAATAATAATTTCTTCTTTTTCGTTCAAATTAACAAATCCCTTTAGGAACGCTGTTGACGGAATCCAGCCAATGCTTATAAAAATGCCCTCTGCGGCCAATTCTTTTTCTTCGCCCGATTTCTTATTTTGATAAACAATTTTTTCCACAAACTTACTTCCCTTAATTTCTTTTATTGCGACATCGGTAAAAAATTCCACTCGGCCGCTCTTTTTTAATTCTTCCACCATCCATTCATCCCCTGTTATTTTTGGCGCATATTTCAAAACATAGACCTTGCTGGCGTACTTTAACAAATCGCGGGCAGAACAAAGTCCGGAATTCCCACTGCCGACAACAACTACTTTTTTGTCGGCAAATAGGGGGGCGTCGCAAGTGCTGCAAAAACTTATTCCCTTACCTTCAAA
>CAZUEG010000120.1:0-2631 GCA_964619495.1 uncultured Candidatus Saccharibacteria bacterium
CAAGGAAACCGGCCAGGGATTAATCGACTCCTACATTCATCCTAATAAAAAAGTCGGCGTTCTTTTGGATATCCGCTGTGAGTCAGACTTCGTTGCCCGATCCATTGATTTTCAAACCCTGTCGCACGAGATATGTCTGCAGATCGCCGCGATGGCGCCATTGCCTGAAGAGTTGCTAACCCAGCCGTGGATAAAGGACACAACAAAGACAATCGGCGGAGTGGTTGAAAGCTATATCGCCAAACTCGGTGAAAGAATTGTTGTTCAGCGCTTCGACAGATTCGAACTTTAAGAAATTTTGATCAAAATTTTATTATTTGGTATACCCCGCAGCTTGCTGTGGGGAACTAAATAATGAGGATTTTAAAGGAGGTTACTCTTTTGGTTGCTCGGCGGGGTTTAATGCCCCGCCGAGCGAAATACCTTTAAAAAATATTATAATTTACTTTGATGTTACTATCTTTTTCTCTTACTCTTGTATTCTTTTGCGGACTTATAGGGATTATTATTTCTGTTTACAGAAAGATCCCTTTGCTTTTAAAATTTGAAAGGCAGGAACAAAAAAAGAAAACAAAAATCATCCCCGAAATTATTAAAAAAGTTAAAAACATTCCGGCGGTTAAAAATTTTTCAATAGACGGCCTGCTTCAAAAAACTCTTTCTCGGATAAAAATAATCATTATGCGGATAGAGAATACAATATCCGTCAAGTTGATAGAATTGAGGGAAAAATCACGGAAGAAAAACGCCCCCAGGGATGATAATTATTGGAAGGAATTGAACGGGGAGGGGCAGAAAGAAGGCATGGAACAAGCGAAGAAGAAAGCGAAATCTTTGAAAAAGAAAAACAAAGAATTACAAAACTAATTAATGGATTTTACTTTTAAAAAGCATGCCACTCTAGCTCAATGGTAGAGCAGAACGTAAAATCGCCTATGGCGATAACGTTCCAAGACTGTTTTGCATGGGACGTTAAATTCGCCGGAGTAACTCAGTGGTAGAGTAGCTGTTTTGTAAACAGCAAGTCGTGGGTTCGAGTCCCTCCTCCGGCTCAAATAGCGAATTTTTACGTCCTAAACAGTAGGTTCGCGGTCCGATCCCGCGGGGTGGCTCATAATTTGATTATCCGGTTGAGGTCCAACCTCAACCAACCAATCTCAATCAACCCCAAATCGTTGCCGATTCGAGCAATTTTTGTTATAATTAGAGCATGAAATTCAGGCAATCTTTGTTTTGGGATGTTAATCCCGAGAAAATAGATCCCGAGAAAAATGCCCAATATGTCATTGAAAGAGTGGCTGATTTCGGTAACGATAAAGAAGCGCGCTGGGTTTTGGATTTTTACAGCAAAAGATTATTAAGGAAAATTATTGCCAAATCAAGATGTTTGCGGCCGGAGACTAAAAATTTATGGAAATTAATTCTAAAAAACAATTAAACTTTCACTTTGACGTTTTGCCAAGAAAGGCAAAAAAAGCCCTTGATTTTTTGTCAGAGCAAAATTGGTTAAGGGACCCGTCTTGGTATCTGGCCGGCGGCAGCGCTTTGGCTTTACAGGCCGGCCATCGCCGCTCGGTAGATTTAGATTTTTTCTCGCGAAGAAAGGATATCGATACCGAAGATTTATTAAGAAACTTCTACGGAAATAAGAATTGGCTTGTTGACATAAGGGGGAAAAATACTGTCTATGGAAAATTGTTTGGAGTAAAGGTAAGTTTTATCGCCTATCCGTTTTTTATTCCGAAAGAAATACCCAAACAGTACGGCTTTATCCGCATTCTACCCGAGATAGACATTGCCGCGATGAAGGTAATCGCCATTTCCCAAAGGGGAAAAAAGCGTGATTTTTTTGATCTCTATTGGTGCGTTAAAAACATAAAACCCCTGGAAGATATTGTTAGGCGTCTCAAGATTCAGTATCCGTCGGTTGCCCACGACTATCACCATATCTTGAAGAGTTTAGTTTATTTTGACGATGCCGAAAGCGATCCGGAACCGAAAATTTATCTTAAAATCAGCTGGAAAGAAGTAAAAAGATTTTTCATCAAGGAAGTTCCGTTAATTGCCGAAAAGCTTATCAGGTGAATCCCAGAAAGCGCCAAAGCATAAAGCCAAATACCCAATAAATGTTTAAATTTTAATTAATTATCGCGATCAGTAGATTCGCGTTTGTAAGTTATTAAATTGGAATTTTATTGCGAATTAGTAATTGGTAATTATATTGATTTGTCATTTGTTATTTGAATTTGGAATTTACCTTGTAGGTATTGACATTTTATCGGATCAAACTACAATTGGAGTATTCATTAAAGTAACGGCAAATAAACGCATTAAATACAAAAATTACAGCTAAGAATATCCGCGAAGGTATCTGAAAAGTCGGGTATCTGCGCGGATATTTTTTAAGACTTCAGTTCCGGTTATCTTAGCCGGGCGGAGCCGAAAATATTTCCGGCCAGCACTTTTACAACTTAATACAATAATCAGCAATCAGTGAGCCAATAAATTGTTCGGTTTCTTAAAGTTGTTTCGCTTCGCCTTTATTTTGGCGAGGCAAACGTTGTTCAATCAACACATTTTTTTGAGAGTTCGATCCTGGCTCAGGATGAACGCTGGCGGCGTGGATAAGGC
>CAZUEG010000121.1:0-2613 GCA_964619495.1 uncultured Candidatus Saccharibacteria bacterium
ATTCATATTAAGCAAAGCTTGCGTGAACACCCCGCTCACAATAGCTTTTGTCGAAAATAATAAATTATTAAAACCGCAGAAACCAGGCGCCACAAACCATGAAAAAAAATATTTTAATCGGAATCACCGGCTGTATAGCCGCCTATAAAACGAAATAAAAGATGGACACGACAGGACTGAAATAAGATAAAAAATAAAATGCAAATTAATCTTCAAATATCCAAGTGGGCGAATTTCTATTATTTTCTGCATAACTTCGCCGAATGCGAATGGCCATGGCCATACCGTCCCGCTGGGCCTGTTTCAATTTGGCACGAGAAATTCGGCGAGTTTAACCAAGAAGAAAAAGTCGCCCTCCGAAACTTTAAACGCGTTTATCGGCGGTATTTCTTAAAATATTACCTAGGAAAGCCCTTTTTTGAAGAGAAAAACCCGTGGTTAAAACTGGAAAGAAAAATATCTAAAGCGGATGCGCAAACACTGAAAGATGCCTTTTCGGTTTTCGAAAAGAGGTTTGACATTATCTGCCAAGCACACGCCAAGTTTTTAGAACGATGGGGGAAGCAAATTTCAAAAACATTCGGGCAATCCCGTAATGAGAAAATCGAACGGATCCTGGACTCGTTATTTGGATTAAGTTTATCTCGTCATCCATTCAATATTTATTTATTATTGGGAAGGAATTCTGCGGCGGATCTGACAGCAAAGTATGCCGGCGGAGCAGGCGGCGAGAGGGGACGAGGACTTACCAAACGAAACATCCTTTTAGAATTTGACGTTAAATGCCCCCGAAAGAAAATAAATTATATCACCGGCGTCCTCTGGCACGAGATGACTCATTACTGTGTTGAAAATTCCAAGATTTATGATCTGTTGAAACAAGGGATAAGAAATCGGCGTGGAGTTAATTATGCAGAAGAAATTATCATCAGGTCGCTTTTCCCAATCGGGATATTAAGCGTTAAGCTTTTAGGTGCGCCACTTCCGACAACCCTAACGCCGTTTGCCAAAAGCGCCATACCGGAAGTTAGTGCCGCAAACACAACAAAATTGATGAATTTGATTGAAAGCTATATCCGGCAAGATAAAAAAATCGACAATAATTATATCAAAGAGTTTATCAAAATCCTCTCTGAAACAAAAAAATGGGCTACCTTATTGAAGTAGCCCGCTGCTTTTAATTCGCGCTTTAATCGGGATCTGGCCAACTCGTGGTGCTGTTCGACCAGGCAAATGCCCTGCAGCCCTTTCTCTTTAGGAAAGAACGCAGATCAACTTCTGAAAGCCCGCTTCGGGGATGCCGGTCGAGACGTTTTAGCGCCCCAGCCAATGCCTTGTTTTTCGACATGCCTCTCTTTCACCTCCTTTTTTCTTTAGTCAGCAGGACGAACTATCTTCCGTGACAGATAATCAAAAATAGCTTTGCGTGTTTCACAAAAACGAAACTTTCCGCTTCCATCACGAAGAGCCATACAGCCATTATTGCAGCAATTTTTCCACTTACACGCCATACAGTCGGCGTGTAGAAACTTCGCTTTTTCGGCGTGATTAAACCTCTGTCGGCTATTAAGTATATCTCCGAGATGTTGGATGCGAAGATCGCCAAAAAGAAACTCTTTGTTGCCAGAAAGCCTATCGCAAGGATAAACCTCGCCGTTAAATTCAACGCAGAAAAAAGAACTACACCAGCCGTTAAACAAGCAAAGAGACGCCTCCTTACCAATAATGCCAGCTAAATAATTTTCGATTTCTCTGATCCTGAAATTTGGATCGTTTTTTTCCCACCAAAAATCAATGGCTTTTTTGAGATAATCTGTTAATTCCTGCGGCTGAATACCAAACTGTGCCATTCTTTCATTCCCGTCTGGACAAAAAACAGAGTTCCCTATATTTTTAATGCCTAGAGTTTCTGCAAAAAAACGGAGGTTTTCTTCAACGTATCGAGCATTACATTTTGTGATAGTCGCAAGAACAGACACGGGGACGCCGTGCTCCCGAAGAATACGAATACCTCTCGTAACTCGCTGGAATGAGCCATTGCCACACTTATCCTTCCTGAAAAAATCGTGACATTTTTCTATCCCATCAAGGCTTACGCCCACATAGAAATTATTCTTCTTGAAAAACGTTGCCCACTCTTCGTTAATCAATGTACCATTGGTCTGCAGAGTATTTAAAATTGCATCCTGTCGGTGTGAACATCGTCTTTGGAATTCTACGATTTTTTCAAAAAAATTTAAACCAGCCAGAAGAGGCTCCCCTCCATGCCAAGTAAGACGTAAATTTCCTCTGAATAATTCGAAATATTCTTTCAGAAATTTTTCCAGAAGACCAACATCCATTACTGTTCTATTGTTTTGATTCTTAGAATTATAAAAACAGTAATCACACTTAAGATTACAGAAATTTCCTGTAATCTTTATGATGGGCGACATTACGGGCAAAGGCGACGTAAGAATAACTTTATTTTTCATTACTCCACTCCTTTTCTATTTTCAAAGAAGAACGTTATAATATATATAACATTTATCGTTTTTTGTCAAGGTTTTGCTGTATCAAGAATTATTGTATAATTCATATTAAGCAAAGCTTGCGTGAACACCCCGCTCACAA
>CAZUEG010000122.1:0-2566 GCA_964619495.1 uncultured Candidatus Saccharibacteria bacterium
CCCGAGCCGGTGGTTCCGAAGAATATTTCATTGTAATTTTCTAAGCCGAAACGGTCAAACAGCACCAAAGAGTTATTATGCTGGTTGATTCCGTAAAGAATTCCTTCGCTGGAACTTAAATCGAAAGAGATGAAAGGAAAGGCGCTCGATAAGGGCGAGGTATTCATCGGAGTATAAATCTGCATATTGTCGATTCCGTAGGGCGAAGTGCTGATAAAACACTCTCTTTGCTGGTAAAGCGCCGGTTTGATGTAAATCAATTTGCCTTCAAAAAGCGCCCTTAACGATATTTCCGTATCGCGCAACTCCTTGTCGCTGTCGCCGTATATCGTGATATATAAGCCAAAACGGAACATTCTCTCTTGGGTGGACTGCAGTTTATCGCGCAATGTTTCAATGTCGTGGAAAGCGATATCGAGAGCGGGGTCGCGGACCAATCCTTTGTCGGCCCGTTCTTCCAGCTCCGATTGGGTTTCCGTAATTTTTCTTCGCAGATTTTTTAGGATATAGCCCATCTCGATAGGATGAATGAACATCGAAATGTCCATCGGCGCGTCGAGATTGATGATCGGCGAAAACCATCCCGAACTGATATACTTTGGGAAAGCAAAAACAAAGAACGACTTGGCCATCCTCTCTCCCAAAACAATGTGATTCTGGCCGATATCAATAGATGAAGGGGAAATAACGTCCTTGATGTCAACAGATTGCGGTTCAACAATCGTTTCCCGGGTTCTTAAGTTTTGCGGGAATAGTTTTGACAGCCAATTTGCCATAATTTAGTGACAAAAGTTAAATATTCGTGTCCATCGGAAATTCCGGATAATAACCGACCTCCGCTTCTTTAGGATGATGCAATCCCCAATACAGCTCTACCACTTCCGGGGTCGTCAGCGGTACGGCCTGCAGTCCGCAACGCTTTAATCCCATGGCGACAAACTCCATCCGGTGCCACAACTGGGTTCGCGCCCGGGCGAATGTTTCCTCGTTAATAACGGGAATTTTAGGTTTCTTAAATAAACCTTTATTTTCTGCGATGTCGCCGGTATCTTCGGAGACGGAATAGGGAACAACCACGAAGAATGATTTAGTCAGAATCGATCCGCTTTCCACCAACTGCTGGACGAAAAGCCGGTATTCGCTGGTTTGGATCCGCATCAGTTCGTTGGATTGTTTTGTTTCCAGCTCTTTCAGTTTATCCAAGTATCCGGTGATATTCAGACGGCGCGATTGAACGACAATCTGGCAGGAAAAATCCAATGAATTTAAAAAGCCCTGAAATTGATATATCGTTGCGTTCTGCTCCGCCTCGGATTTCAAAGCAAAATTGAGAGATGGAACCATCAATATCCCCCGCAATCCTTTATTCTTCAAAATTACCACTCCCTCCTTGACCTGATCGACTTCCAAAAAACTTTGTGTAGTTGCTTTAGCCATAGGTTATTCTATTCCCGTTTCAATTTTTGTCGCCAAACGTCTTAACTGGCTTCGTTCGGCAATTTTAAGCATCGGCGTCGGCGCCGATTCTTTTCCGGAAACCACTAACTCTCTTTTAAAAACGATTGGCGAAGTATCTTTTTTATGCCACAAAAACATCCGGCTGGAAGTCATATAGTAAAGGAAGTTGATAATCAGTACCGATAACGGCCGTCCGTTGATGCGGATAAAAGCTAAAGACGTCCCCCCGATTATCAAAACGGCGGTGATAAACATAAACAGGAAAAAATACTTTTCCGCCATGAAATAGTAAAGGAAAAATATCGCCACCCCAACGCCGCCCAGATACAAAAACTGTTTTAGGGTCAACGGTCCGGCAATTTTTGTTTCCCGTTCGATAAACTGGGGAATTTGAAACATCATATGTTTTGATTTAGCCATTTTACCACGAAAGAAAAAAGAATAGCAACTGCGCAGATAAGTTGATGGGTTAAGGGGTTGAGGGGTTGATGAGTGATGGTGATAATAGATAGAATCCAAAGTGCCTCGGCAACCCCGTAGGTTGCCGTAAAAAACCTACGGGGTTTAGTTCCGCAGGTAACCTGGTAAGTTTCTATTCTTCAAGCCAAAGCTCTAATACTTCTTTGGCTTTTTCTTTCGCTTCTTCAAAATTTACTCCGAAAGTAACGCAACCGGGAAAATCGGGAAAAGAAACATTATAACCGCCTTCCTTGGCCGAGTCAAAAACAGCGAAATAAGATAATGTTTTTATCCCCCTTCGCGGAAAACCGTGGGCGCGAGTTCGCGGATGAATGTGAGTTAAATTTTCCGCTTCGGCGGGATTTTGCTTCCGACAAACCGCGGGAGAAGATATTCCGGCTGTTGAGTCGGAGAGCTTCAGAATTTTTTTAGCCATATTTTTACTCTTATGACTTAAGAATAATGGGCGAGGCCATAATTGTCAACCGCCGCCGTTTGACAAAGCCCATAAACCCGTGTTATAATATGGACAGGTAAAAGGAGGTGTCCATGAACCGGACAGTGATTGTTGTCCTCCTCGTCGTCATCATCGTGGTGGCGCTGGGAGGTGGGGGCTACCTGCTGGTTAAGAACCGGCAGGGGGCCCAAC
>CAZUEG010000123.1:0-2566 GCA_964619495.1 uncultured Candidatus Saccharibacteria bacterium
CCTGAATCCGGTCTCTTTCTGTTTGCGTCAAATGATGTTTTGTTTTCATTGTTCACTTTACCCGAAAAAGTTTCTTTTCAGAACGGAATCTTGGGAAAGGAGGTGCTCTATGCGGGTGTTTTCCTTCGAATAACACTTGACGGCCAGCGCAAATCGCCCCGGAAGGGGCACGTCTTCCTCGAGACGAGCCCGAGCGAGCTGACTCCCCCGCCTTGCGAAGAAGAGAAGGAAGGGCCGGTAGTAGTCTTCGGACGAACCCGGCTCCCTTTTTTTATTTGCACCGGCTGAATTTTTATGATGATTAGCGCTTAGGGAGGCAAAACATGAGAAAACAGAAAATTCGACGAGGGTACTCCGCCCTTAAAGGACTAATGGCGATTTTTTCGATTCCGGCAATCATCGCCATCCTTGCGGCAGCGTTGTGGCTCGCCAATTACTTCCTGACTGGCGAGAATTTGTTTCAGTCTTGGCATTGGTAGCTAGGACCAAAAAGCCGTAGAGCAATCTACGGTTTTGTTTTTGAGAATAATAACTATTAGCCGATTTTAACAGAACCTGAAATAATTTGCTTGATCTTTTCGGGGTCAGGAAATTGCCGGAAAAAGAATTTGTTTACCGCGCCGGCGCTTTGAATCTCGATGTCGCCGTATTTAAGAAAAGTTGCCAGCGGTCCTTTGATTTTAACAGATACATCCTGCACCTTATCGATCTTTATTTCGTTGATGATGTTATTAAAAAAACCAAGCTGTTTATTTTCAACAATTCTTCTGTCGGTAATAATCAGAGTGTTCAGGAAATAAATCATCAAATTGTAAAAAGCGATGTTCCACACGACAAGGAAATAGGCACCAGAAATAAATCTGAATAATAAATCATATTGGGAGCTATACCAATTCGCAGGCAACAGAAGAAAGCGGTATATCAATCCGGGTATGAGAGAAACAAATAGAACAAGCGCCATCGGAGCGACTATTGTAATCCAGTGCTTTCTTGTCGCTAAAACCGTTACCTCGTCCGATAACTGTCCGCGAAAACTATTGCTTGATCTTGAAAGAATCGCCATTTGTTTATGCCGGACGATTGATATTTTGGATATTACGTAAAAACTCTCCCCAATCGACTTGGTTGTACGCACCAATAACCGCGCTGGATAATATCATTGAACCGATAAAGAAAATAAGGGTGGCGATCTTTGGCCCCCTTCCCACGCCAAACCTGATAAGGTGATAGATAATCGAAAAACCATACCAGACAAAAGCGCCTAGAATTATTAATAGGATTATCAGCCCGACATTAAGTTGAATCCCGATAACGTCGATCATCATACTAAGGATTACTAATATTTTAAACGTTTTTGCTATTATACCATGCCCGATGCTTTAAGAAACATCATTACTGCCGACAAATCCTATCTTGCCCCGTTATAATTTAAGAAACATGGTATAGTTGTTTTATGAAGAATATCCGATTTTTGTCAGTTATTATTTTACTTGCAGTTTCCGTTGGGGCAAGCGGGTATTTGGGTTATCAGACATATGCCTTAAACAAAACCAAGCAATCTCTGGAAAACCAGTTGGCGCAATCAAGAGATAAGTTTGTTTCCAGTAAAACCGACTTAGAAGCAATCATTGCCACAGTCAAGCAACGGTTAAGCGATACTGAATCGCAACCCGGACAACGACGTCTACCCATCTGGGACCCCAGACGGTGTTGTCCTGGCCGAGGATTAACTCGGCCGTTGGCGCCACCAGGCACAAGGCCCGGTGTGCCATGTCTTTCGTGATAATCATAGAACCCTCCTGTGTTTATAAAAACACAGAATAGCCTTCTAGTCAACACAATGTAATGCTTCAATGCCTTTGCAATACCCTAACTCCTATAAAAAAACGCGATCGCGTTTTTTTATAGGAGTGATATTTCTGTGTTGTGAAAATAAGCGTTAATCAAAGAACGATATCGAGTACTGGTCTATCTCGTGCTGGTCCATGTCGTAAAGGTATCGGTTGTCTTGGCGCATTTTTTCCGTCAAAGCCCGGCCGACAAACCGCCAATGCCATGGCTCAAACTGATAATATTGGTTGCTTTCGGGGTAAGAGATGATAAATCCGTATTTATAAGCGTTATCTAACAGCCACTGATAACCGGTTGTTTCGTCAAAGGTTGTAAAATTGGCGCCGATATCCGAAGTAGTAAAATCAACTGTTGTTCCCAATTGGTGTTCCGAATATCCTTGGTCGGCGCTGAATCGGTTGGCGCCCGAACCGTATATCATTTTATATGACGCTTTCAAGTCGGATTGAGCATTAAACGACCGATAAGCGGAAATAACCCGGAACTTGACTCCATCACTTTCTGCCGTGATTAATAATTCACTTAAAAAGGGCCAAACCTTCGTGTAAATCAGATTAGTTTTTTGCGGATCGGAAGCATATTGCGGCTCGATAATTGTGAATTCTTTAGGGGTATAGTTTTCGTTTAGGAAATACACCTTGGAATATTTCTTTAAAAGTTCGAGATCGATCTGTTTGAGTTTTTCCAAAATTCCAACCTGCCCTTGGATTCCCGA
>CAZUEG010000124.1:0-2550 GCA_964619495.1 uncultured Candidatus Saccharibacteria bacterium
CGCCCGCCGAGCCCAGCCAGTTCCGTTCGGATATTTTCAAACAGACACCGCCAGCAAATTTTCGCCTAAACTCAAATTTGCCAGTAATTAGTAGTTGGTAATTAGGGCGAGGAGTTATTAATAGTAAAGAAAAATTGCCCCAAATTACAAATTACTCACACAAAATATAGTAAATTAATTTTCATAAACTCCATGAACCGGGACGATAAAAACGACGAGTCAATAGATTTGAGCGGCAGGCTTAATGGTTCTGATAGCGGCGTAAAGCTTCAAAACGAAAAACAGCGGTCCAGTCAAGTTTTTTTTCCAGGTACGCCGAAAATTATTCAGTGGGTTGTAAAGAATTCGGGCGGGCTGGTTAAAAACGAAAAGCAGGCTAGCTATGTCCTGGTTGGTTTTGCGGCGATAGCGATTATCGTGGCACTCTTTTTGCTTTCTGGCGGCAAAAAAAAGCCCCTCAAGCCCGGGATGCCGGGTACAGAAACATTTAGAAATATCCCCCCGGGAGTGACTCTTCCCCCCGAAATGGTTCCTTAAATAATAAAAGAGTCAGCCAATTTATGACAAATCGCTGTTTACGCCATAATCATATTGCAAAAACCAGCCATCCGGCTGCGGCGACTTCGGGGTTCACCCTTATTGAGCTTTTAGTCGTCATCGCAATAATCGGCCTTTTATCGTCAATCATTTTGGTAAGCCTAAGAGGAGCAATAGATAAGGCAAAAGATACGGCAGCTTTTTCAACGGGAAGCCAATTAGCTAGAGCTATTCAGTTATGCGATGCGGAAGGAGGAAAAGTAACCGTTCCCAATTCTCCGACTAAGCCGACAAATGATGTTTGCACCGTAGGATCGAGCTATGGAATTTGGCCGCAATCTCCCCAGGGATGGAATTGGTATCAATATGTGTGGGTTGGCGGAGAACAAAACATGGTGTACGCGCTAAGCATATATAACGGAAGACGCATGCATTGCGGTCATTATCCCAACTGGGCTGGATATTGCGGTAGCGTTCACGTCGGTCTATGTAGAGCAGCTGGGGGTTTTAGCTGTGCGATGTATAATCCTGCAACTGGTGTTTGGGAATAAATAAACCACCCTTATCTTCGCCCTCTCAAACCATTATATAAATAACCATACTAAATTTATGACCAATATATCAGACGACCGGGAGGAAAAGTTAAGGCAAATAAAAGAAGAAATAATCGGCTTGAAAGAGTCGTCGCTTTACCAGTATCGTGTTAACAGCCGCTATTTTCCGGTTATCGGCGAAGGAAGCCACTTCGCGGAAATAATGTTTATCGGCGAGGCGCCGGGAATGAACGAAGCTCTTAAAGGAAGGCCGTTTTGCGGCGCCGCCGGAAAAATTCTCGACGAATTAATTATATCGATTGGAATGAAAAGGGAAGATGTTTATATCACCAATATCGTAAAAGACCGCCCTCCGGAAAACAGGGACCCCCAACCGGAAGAGATTGAACTTTATTCACCGTACTTGGATCGCCAAATCGAAATCATCAAGCCAAAAACAATCGCCACTCTGGGAAGGTTTTCGATGGCATATATTATGAAAAAATTCGGCCTGGAAAATGAATTAAAATCAATTTCTCAAATCCACGGTAAGATGTTTTCGGGAACCGCTTCTTATGGTGTCATTCGCATTATCCCTCTTTATCATCCGGCGGTTGCCCTTTATCATGGAGTAGATAAAGAAATACTTTTTAAAGACATTAAAGTTTTGAAACAATAAATATGGGTAAAAATATGGGGAAAAGAGAGGAGTTTGATATCGAGCGGATCTGGAACGACCAGGAACCGATCCTTGGCTCAATCAGAGAAAAGGGGTTTTCCGTTTATGGCGAATCGCTGGCTGACCTGAAACAGGCTTTTACAATCGAAGACCGAGATCTGCGATGTATTGACGAAGGAACGCCCGGGGGAATTCATAGCGCCGGTAGCACTATTTTGATGAAAAAAGAGGAAGCAATAATGGCACTTCGAGCCGCCAAGGTGTCCGGCATCTATAGCCATGCCGGTTGTGGCGCCGCCGGATTATACGCCAAAGAACACGGCTTGCCGCTGGAAAATGCGGATGATTACAGCAGGGAACATGCCCGAAAAATAGCTGGAGAAATGGGCATTCCTTATCGCGGGCACATTGGTGCTGAAGAAATGCACCGACCGCCGGAAGCTCATATCGCCCGAATTTGCTATTACGACGGTTCCGGCAGTTTCGATTATGCAAAATCATCAGGATTACCTTCGGGGTTCGTTATCAGCCGTGCCTATATGGGTCGGGAGACATCTTTAAAAGAAACGGCGATTGCCATTAGTATTGCCCTAGGCTATCATGGATTTAGGGAAAGATTTACCAAAGAAAAACCGTTTATTCTCGTGGCGATTGGTAATAAAGAAAACGGCGGAACATCTGCCGATGAATTAAAAAGAGAACTAGAGCCCCTGATTGGTGAGTATGATGGCCGGGTAGTTATCGATATCATTGAAGCTCCAAAAAAATCCGCTAATCAATAATCTAAATATGAAATCAGTC
>CAZUEG010000125.1:0-2506 GCA_964619495.1 uncultured Candidatus Saccharibacteria bacterium
TTTAGAATTTAATTATTTTGGATTTGTTTAGGATTTAGAATTTCGGATTTAGGATTTTATTTTACGCTCTCGCTTTTAACACCACTTCCTTCATTTTATCGAGGATGTATCTCACGGAGCTGATGGCGTCGTCATTTGCCGGAATCGGATAATCGGCCAAAGTCGGGTCAACATTGGCATCGCAAATGGCAATTATTTTAACCCCCATTTTTTTTGCCTCTCTAATCGCCCCCTCTTCTTTTCTCATGTCCAAAACAAGAATTACGTCCGGAAGCTTGTCCATTGCCCTCAATCCCCCAAAAAGTGTTTCCATTTTTTGGATTTGTTTGGCGAATTTTGCCTGTTCTTTCTTGGTATATTTTCCCAGTTCGCCGCTTTCCCTTTTTACTATCATGTCTTTCAAGTAGGCGATCCTTTTTTTAATGGTTTCAATATTCGTAAAAGTGCCCCCAAGCCAGCGATTTTCCACATAAGAAAAACCGCACTCAACGGCAAACGCTTTTGTCAGGTCTTTGTGCTGGACTTTTGTTCCGACAACGATAAGCGCCTTTTTCTCTTTGACCACCGATTCCATATATTTGAACGCTTCTTCAAGTTTCTCGGCGGTTTTTTCGAGATTGATTATTCTGACAGAATTCCGTATCGCTTGGATATACGGCTTCATTTTGGGATGATAATTCGAAGTCCGGTGGCCGAACTGCAGTCCGGCGTTTGCCATCTCGTCTATGTCAATTCCGTAGGCAAATACGCGGCTTGGCTCTGCCGCCTTAATCGGAGTATCCGAATAATTAACATCATCTCTTGCTTGGTCGTTATTGTCGCTTATCATAATATTGATTAAAACAATCGAGACAATCGTCTCTTGTTATAAATATCCCCCAATATAACATCGGGGACCGATTTTATCAAGAACTAACCCCGTTAATTTTCAATGTCTCAATTTACAATGACCTTATAGATGTTCAACCTACGAGGTTGAACATGGTTAAACACGATTTATTGCTTTTTTATCATTTCAACAATCTTCTTGGCGAATTCTTCGGATGCGTCAGGGCCGTTTCCGGTGACGATTAATCCGTCACTAATAACTGCCGCCTCGACATACGTTGCTCCTCCGGCTCTAATCAAATCAATTGCCGTTTTATTCATCGGTCCCGACCAAACCGTTGCTTTTTTCCCGTCTAATATTCCCCCATTTGCCAATATAATCGGGGCGACGCATATCGCTCCCAAAACTTTCCGCCCGATAATCGCTTCTTTTGCCACCCGATAGCTGTCGGCGACGTCCAGATATTTAATTGCTCCGGGACCGCCAATAAACACTATGGCATCGTAATCAGACCCTCTTAAAGCCGATAATAATAAATCAACCGCGGCTTCGCCGCCATCAACGCCAACGGCAATGCCGTTTTGGCTGCTGGCGGTTACGACGCTTACGCCCGCTTTTTCAAATATCTCTTTGGGGATAAAATACTCCTGGTCGCGATAATCGCGATAGGCAACAATAAACGCCGCTTTTTTTAAAACCTTGTTGGTGATAGGCATATAGTTTGGGTTATTGACAGGCGGCGAACCGGTTATCAGCTGAAGAACTAAAACGCCGCTCGCCGCCGTCAGTAATCCTAATATTAATAATCCTAATTTATCGATCTTCATATCCTTCCTTGATTATATTCGTTTTCCGGACTGTTGGTAAGCCGGTTAGTGGATAACTTTACCGCCGAATGATAATGAGATAAGCTGAACTAACAATCAGTTCTCGGTTTCCAATTCTTAGTTCTTAATAAGTTTTTAGCTCTCAAACATTTAAGTATTCATGCTATAAATTCAAATGACAAAATTTCAATTCACAAATCAATGTTTAAAATCATAAAGCAAATGTTCCAAAACTGCTGTTCGTGTTCAGTATTTGAATTTGGAATTTGATTTGTCATTTGTTATTTGCTTTATGATTTTGAATTTAACAGCGATGATATTTACTATTAGCCGTAAAACACGATTTGTCATTATTACCCTAGGGGTATTAGCTGTTGCCTGGCTTATCTATAGCTATTCTTTTTCTCAACAATTAATCACCGCCTATAACAAACAGGCGTCATTGGTAGTCAGAGACCGTTACGACAAGACAATTGCCGTTCTTCCCAACTCTCAAGGTTATACCGATGAATTTATTACAGATGAGCCCGTACGGCTTACCGAGCTCCTGTTAAGAAAAGAAGACCGTTTCTTTTATTGGCACAAGGGCGTCAATCCGATCAGTATCATGGAAGCGATTATTGGAAAGCTGGGGTTCATTAACCGGTCGGCATCATCGACAATCACTCAGCAATTGACAAAAGTACTGTTAGGAAATGAAAACAAGCGAACACTGGTAAATAAGATTAAAGAAACAATCGGGGCAGTGGCCCTTGAAACGCATGTGGGGAAAAAAGATATCCTTGAGATGTATATCAATTCAATATATTTCGGCAATCAAATACAGGGAGTCAAAAGCGCAAGCAATTTT
>CAZUEG010000126.1:0-2485 GCA_964619495.1 uncultured Candidatus Saccharibacteria bacterium
CATTTTTTCAATAAATCCGGAGTCCAAATAAAGCCCGGCGTTATACAAAACAAACTGTTTTGGCTTCAACGATTTGCCCTTATTTCCAATTTCCGCCTTCAAATTCAGCATTCGTTTTTGAATCGTATAGATCGCCAGCTTTGAAGAATCAATCATAATCCATTTTCGGCCCAGTTTTTCCGCCACCGTACCGGTAGTACCAGAGCCAGCAAAACAATCTAGAACAATATCTTCTTTGTCGCTTGATGCTCTAATAAATTTCTCTATTAATTTTTCTGGTTTTTGAGTTGGAAAACCAGTATCTTCAGGATTACCCTGTGCTAGTATATCAACCAAAATCCAATCTCTTGGCTTAACACCAATCACTTCGTCCTCATATTGTCTGTAAGTTAATCCCGAATATTTCTTTTCGTTCTCTAGCGACAAATTCGCCATCTGTTTAACTGGACTATTTTTAATATTTCGTCCTCTGATTGTAAAGTTTCTTCCTTTTTCATCGGTATATTTAAATTTTTTGTATGACTGTTCCTCGAGGGGCAATACTACTTCTTTATAATTAAAAACTGGTTTATCTTTTTTCCAATACATTAATATGTTGTTATGCTTTGTATTCCAATAACTTTCATTGTGTTCATACCATCTATAAAGCCAAGATATATCGTTCTTGAAATTGTATTCTTCAAAAATTTCATCAGCCAAAATTTTAATATAATGGGATTTTCTTAAGTCTAAATGGATATAAATAGTTCCATTATCTGTCATAAGTTCTTTCAAAAAGATTAATCTTTTTCTTAAAAATTCTAAAAATTCCGCCCCGGCAATTTTGTCTTGATAAGCTTTTTCGCCTTTTGACCCCCTAAATTCTTGCTCGGCCGCGAACGGTGGATCAATATAAACTAATTTCACGCCATTTCTGCCGTCTGGATTTCTTAATTTACCTTGCTCTTTTAATTTCAAAAGATGTTTCAATGCCTGCAGGTTGTCGCCAAAAATCAGCATATTGTGCCACTCGTTTTCTTTCACTTCGCCGAATTTTTTAATCGGCTGAAACGGCACGCTCAAAGTATCCGCCAAAATATCTTCTTTTCTTTCTTTGCCGGCGTAAGTCAATTCATATTCTCTTTCCGTTTCAAACGGAATCAAAAACCGGTATTCATCAGAAATCGGCTTGTTTTCCTGAATTTTCTTAATAATTTCCTCTTTCTGTTGTTTCGTTAATTTTTTCATATACCAGGATTATAATAAGATTGCGTAATTACGGGTGGATCGAGTTCGGGTTTAACCTTTACCAAACCCGCTTTGCAATTTGGACAGTCATAATAAGTCGGACTGACACATGGATGTAATCTAACCAAATTTTTATCGACATCCCAACAGCAAGAACAAAATGGTCCATTTTTCTTGTCTTCGTTATTTATCCAATATGCGTCGTTTTCATGAATAAGATTCTCCTTTATTTTTAGTTTTTCTTTCAACTCTGTATTTTCTTTTTCTAATTCCTGTATTTTTCTTTGCATTTCCAAAAGTTCCTGTTGTGCTTCAAGAATTTGTCGATATTGTTCAATTTTACCTGCTTCTTGCAAAATTTTTCCTATTGATTTCAATTCATCGAAAACTACCATATGGATTAAAATTTATTAATTAATTTTAAAATATCCGATTTCCTATATCGCCTATCTCGACGAGTTCCAAAACGAATGGCCTTGAGAACGCCTTTATTATCCCAATTTCTTAAAGTATTCGGATGGCAATTCAAAACTGCACACGCTTGTTTCATCGTCAGAATTTCCGGTAATTTGTCTTTATCCATAAATCAGAATATAATCTAAGTATAAGTTACTATTAGTTTACAATGACAAAGAATAAAAGTAAAGAAAAAAGCGGAGGCATACCTCCGCTGATATTTTTTATTACTCTTTATCGAGTTATTCATTTTTTAAGCCATACCTCTCTTGGGATTCCCGACTGGCGCATAATGCCTTTCAGTGTTCTGGGTTTAATGGTTTTAGATCCATGGAAAGGTACGCAAACTTGACGAAACATACCGCCATAACGACCAACATAATAAAAATGACTGCCTCTGGTATGGTTTAGCACAAAATTGTTCGCCTTTAAAAGGCGCGCAACATCTTCTGATGTCCAATTCAGAAACCCTCTTGGCATAGTATTTATACAGTGACCGAAATGCCTTTCCTAATATTAAGATTGCCGAAAGTGAAAACTTCTCCGGCGGGTATTTTTTTATTCCGTTTTAAACGCTCCCACATTTCTTCGTATTCACGGTCCGGTGTTTGATTTAAAATATGCGGTCGGGCTTTAATCTTTTTGGCAGATTCTACATATCCCGCTAAGGCCTCAAATAAAAGTAACATTGCCTCGCGAGCCGTATCTCCTGTTTCTACAATATTAAATTCCAAACCGACACCATACCAGATATCTTTTTCATCTTTGTCGCGAAAAACAATATACCTTATATTTCCTTTTT
>CAZUEG010000127.1:0-2472 GCA_964619495.1 uncultured Candidatus Saccharibacteria bacterium
AACAGCAGGCAATGTGGATTTTGAAGTAAAACTAGTGCCGTTGTATACGCAGGTAGAATCGAATTATCCATCATTAGCAGAGACAAGAACATGGTCAAATCCATCCGATGATTATGGTACTGGAAATTATGCCGACTGTATTGATCCCGTCTCTGGACGTTCCACTATTCGTCGTTGCGGTTGTTCTATAACTTCCGCGGTTATGATGCTTCGTTATCATAAGGTAACCACTGGCGTTGACAGCAATGATGTCAATCCCAAAAATATTAATGCTTGGCTTAATGCAAATAAAGGTTATGATGGAGGGGGAAATTTAATTTGGCCCCAAGTTGTTGGTTATTCGCAGGGAAAAGTTAGATTTGATGGAGTTATTGCATACAAAGACGCATCAACTCTTGATAATTATCTCGCAATGGACAATCCAACTATTCTTTATGAAGCCCTTATCGGTCATTTTCTTGTTGCTGATGGAAAATTAAATACAACCTACACTATTCGCGACCCTAATTGGTTTAATACTCGTTATCTCACACAGGCAGTCACTGATTCTTTTACCAGAAACTATAACAATGATTTCAGCGGATTGCGTTTATTTAGTTCTGTTCTCGGACAAAATATTGTACCAGACGGCATTTATGTAAGTATTGCCTCCCCGGCTGAACTTTTAATTACCATCGGCGAGAAAAGATTAGGAAAAGATCCAACAACTGGATTCTCATATAATGAAATTTCTGGAGGTGTTTATTACCAAGAAGGCATTAGCGTCGCGACAGACAATCCATCTGCACCTCACGAAAGCAAGATTGTCTGGATACCAAGCCCAAATGCCGGAGAATATAATCTGCAAGTTATTGGAACAGGAGAAGGAACTTACACGCTTAACTCTTTAATTTACGACACAGGCGGCAATTCTCATTTCCAAACCTTCACCGGCAATACACAACAAAATCTTGTTAGCGAATACATTCTTAATTTCACCCCTGATGAACCGAAAAATATTATTATCCAGCCAGTTCAGTCAATTGACACAACTTCCCCTGAAGCCAAAATCTATTTTGATAAAAACAATAAAACCCTAAAGATAGAGGGAATTGATGATATTACCATCAATCCCATAGTCTCTCTTATTGCAGATAACATTTATCAAATCGGAGATGAGGCTAACAACACCACAAAGCTCTTTTTTAAAGAAATCAAACAAAAAGGTAAAGAAATCAAAGCCCAACTAGAGGCTATTCAATACAACAATGAAGAAATCATAGAACTAAAAGCCGATCTTAAATATGAATGGTCTCTAAATAAAGAAAATGAAATCAAAGAACTAGAACAGATAATCAAAACCAGAGACAGTTTTGATATCAAGGCCAAATACCATCAAAAGAAAGATGAAACAAGGGTAGAAATCAAAACCCCAGAGGGAAAAACAGAACAAATACTATCTGGAATTGTTATTATTAAATTGACTACTAAATTAGGCACTTTAGATTTTGAGTTTTAGGGTATGAGGAAGAGGATAATAATTTTGATAAGTATGTCACTAATTCTGTTTATCGGCGAGGGAATTTATTTCTATATCACAAAGAATAATAAAGTAAGTTTAACGACTCATGACCCCTGTTTAAGCGATAATGAGATTGTGGAATATACGATTAATGAGAAATACTCAAAAGAATTAAAAATACCCACGGTGCCCACAACAATCTATATTAAAAACAGATCCTCGGGAATAAATATATATTCATTTTCTATTGATAATTTTCTTCCAATGATTAGAGTTCAAAAATGCGGTGTTTATGTTGTAAAAAAGTTTTCAGAGAACGATTATACTTATAACGACGAACTATGGCGATATGATTATAACGGAATAGGAACCAAAATATTTACACTAGCCTCATTTAAAGATAAAAAATTAAATGGTATTTCATATGGAACGGCTTTTACAATAGATCCACAAGAAAAATACATCAGTCTTGAGCGAAGCTATCTCGGCCAACCAGATTACGCTCTTGTTATTAAGGATGCAAAAACCCTGATTGATATTTTTGTTTTAACCCTCGAAGATATAAAAAAAAATAATCCAAATGTAGAGGCTGGAATTGTTGGACTTGGTGATTGGACCCCAGATAGTGAATATCTCTGGGGAACATTATTTGATGGCGCGCTTGATACTGCGTACATTTGGGTCAAAACAGGAAATTGGAAAGTAGAAGTGCTTTCTCCTCCTCCTGATTTACCAAGCGGTGCAGAACGAATTATAAATTTTTCTGGCTATATTGCTTATGCCGATTTTCCAACTTTCTTTGGCATTGATATTATTGCAAAACAAGAACAAGAGAAATTCATTAAAGAAGATCGTATAAAACATCTTTATCTCTACAATCTACGCACTAAAGAAAAAAAACTCCTCGCCACTACGACCGCCCCAGAAAAAAGATTTAATATTAAATGGCTATCTGATACTGAACTTCAATA
>CAZUEG010000128.1:0-2374 GCA_964619495.1 uncultured Candidatus Saccharibacteria bacterium
AGGTAAGAGAAAGTTATCAGTGGAAGATACCGGATTTCATTAGAAATTGGTCATACTTATTTAGAAGCTTAATCGGAATCACTTCCGCATTTATTGCTCTTTCTCCTTTTGGCGTCATAGCGCCGGCTCTTGTTCTTGCTTTCGCTATTCCCAGGTCGTATTTTCGGGTCAGGCATGGAAATTTTGTTTGGTCGATGTTCGGCTCGGGAGCGTCGAAAATAAGGCGCTTTTGGTATTACCAATACTTGCTTTCCAATCCTTTTACGATAATTGAAACCAGAATCTTCGGTTCGCAAAAAATGCTTTTGGAAAGATTGAAGGAAACACAAGAGGAGCTTTATTCTATTAGCAAGAAACCGATTGATAATTTTTTAAAGATGGCCATATCAATGCCTTTTTTGGAATGCCTGGCAATATTTATCTTGACGGCGTATATTTTTATTCCGCAATTCCGGTTGGGGATCATCACTATCGGCACATTTTCTTTTATCGTTTCCAATTTAGGATATCTTTCGGACAGCGTAGCAAGCGCAAGCGGGATATTGGGCGACCTTTATGAAAATAGTTTTCACGCCAAGGCATTTATGGACCTTCTTAAATATCCAAAAGCGATTAAGGAATCTGAAAATCCGGTAATCTTTAAAGAAATTAAGGCGCCGATAATCGAATTCAAAAATGTTTCTTTCAAATATTCCAATGGACCGTATGTCCTTAAAGATGTCAGCTTTAAAATTATGCCCAAAGAAAATTGGGCGATTGTCGGAGAAAACGGGGCCGGTAAAACAACTATTATAAAATTGTTATGCCGTTTTTACGACGTCGATAAGGGAGAAATATTAATCAACGGAGTGAATATAAAAGATTTAGATTTAGAAAATTGGTACAAACACATCGGAACGCTTTTTCAAGATTTTGTAAGATTTAATTTTTCTGTTAGGGATAATATTACTTTGGGAGATCCCGGGAAAAATGACAGTGCTTTAATGGATAAGACTTGCGAACTTTCGGGGGTAAATTCGTTTATTGAGGATTTGCCGAACGGATTTGATCAGATATTGGGGGAATCGTTTGATGACGGCATTGATTTATCGACGGGACAATGGCAAAAATTGGCGATCGCGAGAGCAATTTATCAGGATGCGCCTGTTTTGATATTGGACGAACCGACTAGCGCCATTGATGCGATTTCCGAGTATGAAATATTTGAAAATCTCCACAAGATGTATACCGACAAAACATTAATTCTTGTTTCTCATCGGTTTTCAACGGTAAGAAACGCCGACAGAATAATTGTTTTAAATAAGGGAACAATAATTGAAGAAGGTACGCACAACGAACTGATGAAAAACGAAAAGATGTATTACAAGATGTTCACTACGCAGGCAAGCGGATATAAGTAATAACTATGATTAACGAATAGAAACATAGGGATTTAGTTCTTTGGGCGGTAGGTTGCGCCAAGAGGGTGCTTAAATATTACGAGAAAGAGCATCCGAAAGATGACCGGCCGAGAAAAGCGATTAAAGCCGGAGGGGATTGGGTTCGCGGTAAAATAAAAGTCGGTGAAGCTCGAAAAACCGCCTTAGCGGTCATGTTGCCGCTCGAGGCGCTAAAACGGTAACAGCGTGCGCTGCCGCCCGTTCCGCGGCTCATGCTGCGGCAACCGTTCATGTTGCCGGCCATGCCAGAGCCGCCGCAAATTATGCCGTATCGGCAGTTTCTGCCGCCAGTGCCGAAAAAGAACGCGATTGGCAACGCCGGCATATTCCTAGAGATCTCTTGCTCTTTATAAAAAAGTAAGATGGTGAGTAATTGAAAATTGATAATTGTGGTAAAATAACCGATAGAAACAAATATTAATTAACAATTAAAGATATGTCTGTTGATCTGGAACTAAAAAGAAAAAACAAAACAATTACCCCAAGTGATATTACCGGATTCATAGCGAAAATAAAGGCCAATAATCCCGATATCTCGTTTAAGAAAATGGATAGAAAGGGAGAAAGTTATGATTGTTTGTTTTGGGGGTACTCAAAGTGTGATCTGATCCTTGACAAAGAAGGAAAAGTAATCCTCTCCACCAACTCAGCTCTGTCGGAATACATAGATTATCTGGCAGCCGGTTTGTTGGATTATTTTAAAGCGGAAATTTTTGATCCGCAAATAGGCAAAGCAATTGACGTTAAAACGATAACAATAAATATCGAAAAGCTAAAAGCGCTGCACGATAAGGCTATAAAGAAAAGCGGTTTGGATAAAATGCGCAAATTTGAAGCAAAAGCGGTTGACCTTAAAATTGCCGGCCTATTACGAAAAGAAAAGTATCGGACATTCAAGAAATTGTGCCGAAAGACGGTAAAAAGCAATTTAAAGA
>CAZUEG010000129.1:0-2371 GCA_964619495.1 uncultured Candidatus Saccharibacteria bacterium
AATTTGCAGAGACGAAACGGTTTCATCTATATTTTAGCTTGCAGAATGCGAAACGTTTGACATTAATTAAAATTTATGCTATATTAATAAGTTAATATTGCTCTTTTTACAAAGTACCTAAACGCCAATTTTATGAAAATAAAGAGGATAAGGAGGAATCAAAATGGGAAAGGACTTGAATAATGTTGTGGCAGGTGTCCTTGAGCAGCTGCTCAAGGGCGATTATGATGGCATCGTCGAGGAGAAGGTAGAAAACTTTATGTTCTCAATCAAGGTCAACGGGGGAATGACCGAAAAACTCATTCGCGCTGGTCTCCCCCATGTCTTCAGGAGCAAGGCTGAGCAGGAGCGTCTGACGGCTCTTTACACCAACGTAGCTGGCAAAAAGAAAGCCTTCAGGTTGAATCGCACGGATTCGGCCGGCAACAAACAGGCCGACGGCGGCGACCTTCGCTTCGGCAAGGAAGGCCAGGAGAATCTGTTCCCGGGAGCGGCGACTGCTGACTTGGAAAAAGACGGCTACAAGCTCATCGTCGCCGAGATTTTCCAAAAGCAGAACGACTGCGGCGACGGCTTTCTGCGCTTGGTCTACGCGCTTGAAGGTAACGCAATTACGGTCGGAGAAGAAGCGCGTCAGCTCATCGTGCTGCTCACCGGCAGGTTTTACCGCAAGTGCTATGCCTACTATAACGACGAGGCGGTTAGCCTTCGGCCCGAGACCGACCCGGTCAAAGGTTCTATCATCACTCTGAATTTCGGAGGGCCGATGCAAAACCCGGAGCTGACGGAAAAAGCGGCTTCTCTCCGCTATCTCCAAATCACCGGCGGCTGCCACCTGCGCACCGTTCCCGTTCCCGCGGCAAAATAGCCGCGAACAACACAAACCCCTGAAAGGAGTTTTACGCGAATAACGCGTGAGACTTCTTTCCAGGGGTTTTCTTATTTCTGGAAATTCTTATTTCCAAGAATTTTTAAAAATAGTTTTTAGCTCTTTTAGACTTCCCTGCCCCAACATTTCTTTAACGTCGATTTCGTTATCACTGACCCATTCCGGTATTGGCGCGCCTTCATGAAGCTCAAAAATATTTGATAAAAAAGTAGTGGCGTAGGCGCCTTTGGGAAGAAAAAAATTAATGATTACACCGCCGTCAAAAAGCTTGTATTTTATATTTTTAATAAATATTCTGGTGGCCAGCTGCCTTGGCTTGAAATAAATATGCCGTAGCGGCCGTAGATTCGCTAAAAAATTTTCCGTTTTATCTTCCATTAAAAATTTCTGATAAATTTTATGGTCTCGCGGGTCATCGCTTAACAGCAAAGGGAAGGATTCGTCGGTGCAACCTTTTTCTTTTGAGTATAGCGAAAGATATTTATTGAACAACAGGCTGGAATAAGCATAAATACAAATTGTAATACTGTCTTTTATTTCCAGCAAAGCGCCGACATAGTCAGCCAGGTTATTCTCCAGATATTTCAAGACAGTTAATTCCTGAAAAAAGCTGTAAGGCAATTTCTCAAATATTTTAATAATTTCAGAATATTCCGGATACAATTTTTCCGCTTGCTTTTTTAACTGGGCAATTAAGGACATTTCATATTCGTTGGTTTTAAACAGCAGATATCTGACGGCTAATTCATACCTTCCTTGCATGATTAATTTGCCGATTTGATGGCTGTCCAATCTGATACCGCCGAATCTTTGGCTCTGAAAATAATTAAGAAAACCGAATTTTTCCAGCGTCTCTAATTTTACTAATAGCCTTTGCTCGTTAATTTTTTCTTTAGTTCTGACGGCAATGGTAAATTCATTTCCCTCCAGATATCCCGGCCTTAATGATTTAGAGCCGTAATAAAAATTTGTAAGTAAAATATTTAAAATTTTAGTATTTTCAATTTCTTCAATCGGCAGCTTTATTTTAGGGAATGTTATTTGCTGGGCGGTTATGGCTTCTTCGTCTTTTAGGCCGGCATAGCCGATATTACCCTTTAAACCAAATGCCTTAATCAATCTTTCAACGGCGATGTTGGTGGTTATGCCTATCTTTATTAAATTGGCGGTAAGCAAATTGGCTTCGGCGGTTTTTTCATTCTTTAAGCCCTTTATTATTTCATTAACGCGAATAACGGTATTTTCCTGAGTTTTTTCTTCAACAATAAAATCGCTATAAAAGCGCCGTAAATAACCCTCGGGCCGGTTTGCCGGCATATTCCAAATGCCGATTTCCTGAAAAATATCAGACTCGGCTCTTTTCTTTTTGCATTCAATCAATTCCGGCTGCTCTTTTTCCAACTTAGTAATATTTTCCTGTTCTTGAAGCCAGGCTTCTTGTGAATTCATATTATTTTAAAATATTTTTATAAACCTCCAGCG
>CAZUEG010000130.1:0-2361 GCA_964619495.1 uncultured Candidatus Saccharibacteria bacterium
ACGATCGGTTTGGAATATCGGAAGAAGAGTTCCTTAGAGCCGTTTCTAACGCGGAGAAAATCTGGGAAAGCCATATTAATAACCAGCTCTTTAATTATTCTCCGGGGGGAAAAATGAGAATTAACCTGATATTCGATTACCGCCAGAAAACGACAGTAAAATTAAGGAAAATGGGATTGAGAGTGGAAAACGACAAAGCGTCATATGAAGCGTTAAAATTAAAATTCGACGCGCTGACAGCCGACTATGAACAACAGAAAAATTACTTTGAAGGACGATTAGAAACATTCAATAGTCGCAGCCAGAAATACGAGACTGATGTTGCGTATTGGAATCGCCACGGCGGAGCGCCTCAAGACGAATACACTCGCCTGTCTAATGAGCAACAAGCATTGAACGCCGAGGCGGAAAAAATAAATACTCTCAAGAATAATCTAAATGCCCTCGTTGATGACATTAACGCTCTCGCCGAAGCATTAAATCGCTTGGTTGTTTCATTAAATATTAAAGTTGCCCAATTCAACCAAATTGGCAAAGAAAGCAACAGCGAATTTGAGGAAGGCACTTATCGATACGGGCCGAACGGACAGGAGATTAACATTTATCAATTCGATAATTATCAACAGCTGGTTCGCGTTCTGGCGCACGAATTAGGGCATGCTTTGGGGCTGGGTCACCTGGAAAACCCCGAAGCGATAATGTATCGCCTAAACAGCGGGACCAACCTTGATCTTGCAGAAGACGATATCGCCGCATTGAAAAAAAGATGTGGGATAAAAAAATAGCACGTTCTTTCCCGCTTTCGGCCTCCCGAAGGCGGTTTTTTGATTATTTCCCAGTCAAAGAGTAGTATGGAACAAGTAAATCGGCATTAAAACGGATAGAATGGAAACAATAAAGAACAATAAAAGAACCAATAAGGACGGAGAAATAATCATCTACCAAGACAAGAATAAGAATATTGTTGTTGAGGCGGATTTAAAAAACAGTACGATCTGGCTGACGCAAGCGCAGATCGCTTATCTGTTTGATATCGAACGCAGTGTTATCACTAAGCATTTGGAAAACGTATTCAAGTCCGGGGAATTAAACGAAAGAAGCAATGTGCAAAAAAAGCACGTTAGCGGTTCGGACAAACCGGTAAAAACATACAACCTTGATGCCGTTTTGTCGGTAGGATACCGGGTTAATTCCCAAAGGGCGACCCAATTCCGGATTTGGGCGACAAACACCTTGAGAAATTATATTGTCAAAGGATATGCCCTAAACCGGAAACAGTTGCTGGGCGCCAAAGAAAAACAATTGGCAGATTTGGAACAGGCGGTAAAATTGATTGCCAAAACAATAAAAATCCGGCAGTTAACCGGTCCGGAAGAGAGCGGCCTTCTGAAAGTTATTACCGAGTATGCCAAATCATGGATTTTTATTCAGAAATACGACAACCGCGAACTTAAACTAACCGGTCGGGCAGGAAAGAAAGAGTCCATATTCGATTATGACTTCGCGCGAATGGCGATTAAAGAATTAAAAAGCGATTTGATAAATCGCAAAGAAGCCAGTAATTTATTCGGTTCAGAAAGGGAGGACGGTTTAAAAAAGATAATAGAATACTTGACTGGGCAACTGAAAGAAGGCGCCATCGAGGGAAAAGCGGCGAACTTGCTCTATCTGATAGTAAAGAACAGACCGTTTGTTGACGGAAACCGGCGGATTGCCTCATTCTTATTTATATTGTATTTGGTTAAAAACGGTATTCTTTTTGGAGCTAATGGTGAGAAAAAAATTAACGACAACACGCTAATCGCCTTAACCCTGCTTGCCGCCGAAAGCGACCCGACGCAAAAAGACACCATTATTAAATTGATTGTTAATTTTATTGACAATTAAAAAATGGACAGAAAAGACAGGATTGTCAATTGGATAAAAATTATAGTAATTTTGGGCGGGATTATGTTTTGGGCGGTGTTTTTTATCGACAGCCCAGAGTTTAATATCCTCAAATTGTCAAAATGCCAATCCGTATACGAACGGGCGTTTCCTTTGGCGGACTTGCTATTGGCGGCGGTTTTAGTTCTTTCGATAACCCCATGGGCTTACCGAAAAAAAATAGACCGGCAATTATCAATATTTGCCGGCGGACAAATGACGTTCTTGGGGGTATTGGATTTGAGTTTTAATCTGCAAAGCAGCGCAAATATCCTCGACCTGAACGGTTTGTCTTTTTATCTGATCAGTATTTGCTGTATTGTCTTCGGGATAATATTGTTATTATCTAACACTAGGGGATCATCGCATTAGGAGGGATGCCGGAGTGGTTTAACGGGATGGTCTTGAAAACCATTATAGGCCAAAAGCCTATCG
>CAZUEG010000131.1:0-2347 GCA_964619495.1 uncultured Candidatus Saccharibacteria bacterium
AGTGAACTGGCAAACAGGCGAGCAACCCGGCGTGAGTGAGTCCCGCGCGCTGGGCAAAACGAACGACCCGGAAACCGTATTCCCGAGCGCTTTCTTCTTTTCAGAAGTGTAAATAACGCTGGATAGGTGTACAAAAAATAGTATAACCATGAAAACATCAAGACAAACGAAGAATTACCGGCAATTAAGGGCCAAATATCCGGTTTTTCATTATGATCGATTTATATACGCGGCAACTAAGCGGGGATTGGAAATCAGTTATTATTTCCGAACCGAACCGGATTTTAAATTTGTATCAAAAATTATTATTGGCGGCATAAAAAACAGCCGGATTAAGAAAATCGGAAAAAATAATACCGATATTCTCGTTTTTCACTTGGGGCTGGTTGAAATGTTGAATTATTGGAAGGCGACATGTTCGCCAAATATTCAAATCCACTCTGGGCATCTTGATAAAAAACAAAAATCTTGGTGGAAAGATTTGATTATTAACGGAATGGGGCAATATTTTTTTACCAACTCGATCAACTTTGCCAAGAATGGTTTTATCACTATAAAAACCGATCATCCGGGCCATAAAACTGTTCAAAAAACAATAACCGCCGGCGATAATAAGGTACTGGTTCCGATTGGCGGAGGAAAAGATTCTTCGGTTACTCTAGGGTTACTGCGGCAAGATGACAAGAGATGGAACATTACCGGTTTCGTTTTAAACGGCAATCCCGCCTCAAAAGCCATTCTTAAAAACGCAAACATCAATAAGGCAATTGTCTGCCGAAGATATATTGATCCATTGCTATTCAAGCTTAACAGCGAGGGTTATTTAAACGGCCATGTGCCATTTTCCGCTTTTCTTGCTTTCTTGTCATATTTATCAGCAACCCTTACAGGAATTAAATATATCGCTTTTTCCAATGAACGAAGCGCCAACGAAGGAAATGTTGAGTACTTAAAACATCAGATCAACCATCAATGGTCAAAAACATATACTTTTGAAAATCGCTTTCGCAGTTACGTTAACGATTTTCTTTTCCCAAAGATTGTTTACTTCAGCCTATTAAGGCCTCTTTATGAATTACAAATTGCCCGAATATTTGCCCGATTTCCTAAATATTTTTCTTCCTTCGTCAGTTGTAATAATCGGTCGAAGATTAATAACTGGAATAGATCGGCTGATAGATGGTGCGGGAATTGCCCTAAGTGTTTGTTTACGTACGCCATTCTCTATCCGTTTATCGAAGATAAAGTAATTATTAAAATTTTCGGCGGGGATCTGTTTAAAGACGATAATCTGCTATCAGTAATGGACGAACTAATTAATCCCAAATCGACTAAGCCGTTTGAATGCGTCGGTACAAAAACAGAGGCCCAGATTGCTTTTTATCTCTCTTTAAAAAGGGTAGGTAAAGATTTGCCGATACTGTTAAGCGTCTTTAAAAAACGCTATTTGAGAAAATATCCCCATATCGACACGGAAACGAAGAGGCTGATTAATTCTTGGGATAACAATAATAATCTTCCCAAACAATTTACTAAGTTAATAAATTAATATTTCTGACCATAGCAACCTGAATGACGCTTAAGGAGTTCGATAATAAAAAAATTCTAATTCTGGGACTGGCGCGAGAGGGGATTGATACCCTTAATTTTCTTTTAAAGCTGTATCCCGACAGATCTTTCGGCGTTGCCGACCGATTGAAGGCCGGCGGCTTAAGCGTAAAAGCAAATCGGCTTATTAGTAAGCATCAAAAACAGCTGGATTTGTTCCTGGGTGATGATTACCTGAAAGCAATAAAAGATTACGACGTGATTATCAAATCGCCCGGCATCCCGCTGGCGGTTATTTCCCGATATCTGACGCGTGGCAATATTGTTACGTCGCAAATGAAAATATTTTTTGATCATTGTCCGGGCAAAATAATCGGGGTAACCGGGACAAAGGGGAAGAGTACAACAACCAGCTTGATATATGCCATTTTGAAAGGGGCAAATGAAAAAGTTCATCTTCTGGGGAATATCGGACAACCGGTATTAACTTCCTTACTGGCGGCAACCGTTAAAGACATATACGCGTGCGAATTGTCAAGCCATCAGTTATCGGACCTTCAAAAAAGCCCGCACATTGCCGTGTTTTTGAATATTTTTCCCGAGCATCTGGACTATTATGAAGATTATGAGGCATACCAAAGAGCCAAGACTGTTATCTGCCGTTATCAAAATCGGGGCGACTACTTAATTTATAATCCCAATAGCGCCATCATTAAGCATTTAATAAAATGCTCTCCGGCAAATAAGCTGCCATTCAGGCCGGCGGACGTATATAAATATATTAACAAAAAAGATATTC
>CAZUEG010000132.1:0-2343 GCA_964619495.1 uncultured Candidatus Saccharibacteria bacterium
CCCGGTGACGGTGAAAACGGCGATGACAATCGCCGCCGCGACGAGAACCAACTCTCGAAAGAGCCGATCCCAGGGATTTCGTTCTTTTCCCATTTTTCCTCCTAGTTCATTCCGTTCTGAATTAGGACACTTAATGTTAAGGTGTCCATATGAAAAACAAAGGAAAATTAACAAGAGCGGAGCGCCTGGAAATAGCGATCCTGCTGGGAAGGGGATATTCGTTTCGGGAAATAGGTAGGGCTCTAAGACGAAGCCCGAACACGATATCGTATGAGATAGGAAATAACTCGATTAACGGAGAATACGATCCGGTTAAGGCCGATAACAAGGCAAGATTTAGAAAAAGAATGTCCAAATATCAGTGGAGGAAAATAGTAGAAAACAAGGAGCTGAAAGAGTACATTGTCCGGGGCTTGATAGGATGCTGGAATCCCGATGAAATATCGGGAAGGATGAGAAAAGAGAAACAGCCGTTTTACGCTTCTAAAACGGCGATCTATGAATGGTTGAGATCAAACAGAGGACAACGCTATCGCCAGTATCTGTATTCTAAGAGATACAGCAAGAAAAAGAGAAAGGAAAACAAAACGGCCAGAGTGATGATTCCGGAAAGAGTAAGTACCAATAAGCGTTCTTTAGGAGCGACAAACAGGACGAGATACGGTCATTGGGAAAAAGACGCCATGGTTTCTCGTAAAGGAAGAAGAGGTTCTTTGGCGGTGGCGCAAGAAAGAAAGAGCCGGCTGCTTGTCGCGAAGAAAACCGAGGCGATGTCTCTCGTTGAACATGCGGAAATAACCAAAATGATGTTTTTTGGTTTAATGGTCAAGAGTGTTTCTTTTGACAACGGAATAGAAAACAAAAACCACAAAGAATTAGGCTATCCGTCATTTTTCTGCGACCCGTACTCTTCGTGGCAGAAAGGAGGCGTGGAGAACGTAAACAAGATGATCAGAAGATACTTTCCCAAGAGAACGGACTTTTCGAAAGTTTCTCAAGATTGCATTGATCGTGTTGTTTCCATCATCAACAACAAACCAAGAAAGATTTTGGGTTACAAAACCGCCCTTGAAGTCGCTAGGCGGGGCGGTGTATTGTTAGAGAATAATTACAAAGGTGTCCTAATCGAGGGGTGAATTTACATCCTCTGAAGATAGCGTATTTATAGCATAAATCTATGTTTTGTCAACCTTGCGGGCTACCGTAATCTTAAGTTCGGAGTAATAATTATTTTCTCCACTTATCCACACTCGACAAAACTTCTTGATTACGCTAAACAGATTTAAGGGTCAGAAGTACGGGACGCTACAAGGGTGGGCATCTGCTCACCTTTTAGTTGCCATTTCTATTTAATATGAAAATTATTTCCAATAACGAAAAAGTAAGTATTTCGGTAGTTGTTCCGGTTTACAATGAGGAGGCATTATTACCGCTTTGCTTGAATTCGCTCGTTAATCAGGATTTTTCACAGAATTATGAAATTATCGTTGTTGATAACAGCTCAACCGATAAATCAAAAGAGATTGCCAGCCGTTATCCGGTTAAAGATAATCGACGAAAAAGAAAAGAGAGTAGCCATTGCCCGGCAAAAGGGATTTAATGAAGCACGCGGCGATATTATCGCTTCTACCGATGCCGATACGATTCCGGCGGATGATTGGCTAAAAATGATAGACTCACACTTCGTTAATAATCCTTTTTCCTTGGCAGTTACCGGATCTTGGCGTTTTCTCGGTAAGAAAAAATTTGTTTGCGCAATTTTGAATATATTTTGCCCATTAGTCATTCTTCTCGATCAAATTGTATTTGGAAGCTTTTTAGGCGGATCCAATTTTGCTGTCAGGAAAAGCGTGTTTAATCAGGTTGGCGGTTTTAACACCAAGCTGCTTGTTTACGAAGATGTTGACCTGTCGCTTCGATTGAATAAAATTGGCAAGGTTAGCCGCGAACAAAAAATAAGAGTGTCTACTTCCGCTCGCCGATGGGAAGAATGTATTGTCTCTTTCAAAAAATTTAAGGAACTGCTTTTGATCTATATTTTTAATTTTTTTTCGCAGGCAATTTATCGAAAGCCAAAATTTAATCATTTTTATGACATCCGATCAAAAACCGAAGTGAATGAACAGTCCAAAGATTAAACGGAAATATTCGATTTATTTTTTATAATACAGCGATAATGAATATTGTCGCTGTTTTAGCTAAGGACTTTTGGCACTAAAGATTCTAACATTTCGTTGGGCGTTTTTCCATTAAGTGAACAATGCTCCAGATTATTGTAGTAATTGTTCCAAGCAGCAAGTTTGTTTTTCAGATCTTTAAACGATCTGAATTTTTCTTTTTGAT
>CAZUEG010000133.1:0-2316 GCA_964619495.1 uncultured Candidatus Saccharibacteria bacterium
GCCGGAACAATACGGACACTTGGTCGCCTTTTTGACCTCAGCCGGCGGCGTCTTTTTCTTTCCCTTCTTCCCTCCCCCTGTCTTCTTTCTTTCTCGACTCCCTACTCTATTGTTCTCTCGCTTTCTAGACATTATCTCTTCCCCCAGACCCGGTTCCAGGCCCTCTTTAAATTAATGATTCTCATTTTATTCCTCTGATACCTGTTTAAAATCTCCGTTAGGTTCGTACGAAAATCGGGGTCGTCCACAATCGCGTTGATAAAATCCATTTTACCCACCAGAATATTGACTACTGCCGCCGCTTTTTCCAATTTTTGGCTGGCCAAATCCAAATCGGAAAACTTGTCGCTGTAGCTTTCCACAATCAAGCGCGGCACCATTTTTGACGCCTCCCTGAGATTATTCATCTCTTCGGCGACATTTTTATTCCGCTTGTATTTATTCGGCATCTTCAAATTAAACAGTTCCGCCGACAAATTGGTCGTCACCTGATAGACCTCCAAGTCGCGAAATGTTTTTACCGATGTCCGCACCCGGTATTTTTTGTAGTCCATAAGAATTATTTCAACGCCCTATTCTGTCCATTGCCCCCTCCACCCATCGACAAATCCCTTTGCATGATTCGCGCGCCAGAGGCGGCTCGTCTAAATTAACGACTTCCCTCGCTTTCAAAAGCATTTCAAACACTTTTTCCGGTTTCAAATCAACATCAAGATAATACGGCCGAAAACTCAATTCAAAAGTGTCGTCGTTATTCAAATCCTTCTCCGGCTGGCAATAGACCAAAGATAATCTTTTGACCGGCTTGTAGCCGTATTTTTCCGCCAAGAAAGCGTAGCAGTTTAATTGAATTTCATAGAGCGGGAAAAGCTCGTCCTGCTTTTCCGTAAACTTCGCCGTTTTGTAATCCACAATATGGTAATCGCCATTTTTAAGCAGAAAAATATCATCAGGGGCGCCGGTTAAAACCCAACCGCGCTCCACCGGCAGCTTAAAATAGGTGTCGCCCTCTTCCACATCGACGAGATTGTCAAAAAACGATAGCCAGCCGGGCGCGCAACCTCGCTCCGCGAAAGAACGATGCGCGCTTCTTTTGGTCAAAGAATCGATTGTGCTGAAAATGCCCGGGAAAACCGCCGGCGGCTTGTCAATGTTTCTTTCAATCCAAAAACATCGCGGACAAAAATCCGGCAAGTTTAATTTGCCCAAGTCCTTGGCGCTGATAAATTTTGATTTGTCTTGTCTCATCTTATAACCCAGGTTTTTTGCTATTGACAAACTTTTTCTTTTTGATAAACTAAGGGTAGTTTTACAGAACGCCTCGGCTTTTGCCGGGGCGGTTTTATTTACGTTCGAAAATCTCCTTATGATCTTCAAAATAAAAATACTTAGAAGCTGCCAACTTTAGTTCCCAAGAAAATGTTTTACGCGAAGAAAACACAATGGCCTTTTTCCCGATACTTTTTAATCTTTTTACTAAATATTCAAAATCGCTGTCGCCGCTAAAAATTATGATTTCATCCAAATTGGATTTATCTAAAAGAATATCGGTCGCAATCTCAACATCAAAATTAGCCTTAAAAATATATTTTCCCCTATAAGCTTCCGAAAAATTTTCGCAATTTTCTACTTTTATCCTTTTCAGCAGTTTCGTAAACACATCAAAGCCAATCGCGTCCAAATACCTTAAATATCTTTGTATTTTATCATCGCCTTCCTTTAAACCAACGTAATAACGCCATTGCGTTATTTCTTTTTCCGTCTCAAGATATTTTTTAATTTTAACCCAATCGAAAATCCATCCCAATTTCTTTTGAGTGTAAAACATATTTGCCCCATCAATGTATATTTTGACTTTTGGTTTTGCTTTGATCATATCTCTCCAATCTTTGGCCCAAAACCTCCCGAATTTTAGACGCCTAATTTGCTAATTTTCTTTAACCGTCAAGTATTCAAGCCAATTTTACCACTATTTCGCCAACCTATCAAATTTAAAGAAAAATTATTCGAGAGGTAGAATTTCGCCACTTTCCGGCGCTTCAACCACCGGTTCCTCCGCCGGTCCTTCCGGCTCAATAATCGGTTCTTCTTCCACGACCGGCTCCTCCGACTCGTCTGTTATTTCCTCCGCCGCTTCCTCGACAATCGGCTCGGGGATAATTTCTTCAGTAGAAGTAGCAGTTTCCTCGGCCGCTTCGATTATGATAACTTCCGGCGTAGTGGTAGCAATCTCTTCTTCCACAATTTCCAGCAAAATCTGGTTTGTCTGGACTATCCAATAGTCAAATGTCGTCAGGGTCTCCGCCGGCGAACTAA
>CAZUEG010000134.1:0-2313 GCA_964619495.1 uncultured Candidatus Saccharibacteria bacterium
AATTAATGACGCAACGAATACCTAGTTCCGTTACATAATTACATGAGGTAATACGGATAGCTTAAGGTATCACGACATTTGCAACAGCCTAACGACCTCCATGGGTGTCTTGTAATTTAGTGCCTGATGTGGTCTCCAGGTATTGTACTTGTTTAAGAAATGCTGTAACCAATAATTTAACTCACCAATGTGTTCTGGTGCTTTCTCCAGCCAATAATAGAACTCGTCCTGATCTGTTTTAAACGATCTTTCAATCACGGCATTCTCGTTAGGAGAGTTTTTATGGATAAAATAATGGTTAATCCCTTGTTCCCGACAGAGGGCGTCAAAACTGCTCTGGTATTCTAATCCGTTGTCTGTCTGGAGATAGAGAATTTTGAAGGGGAACCATTTGAGGAAATATTTAAGAGCCAAAGAGGCTGATTCATCAGAGATATCCGGTAATAAAACTGCCAATTTGTATCTTGAGATAATATCAATGACCGCATACTCATAAACCGTGGTCGCCAAGCCTGACAGCTCTGGCGTAACGTGCTTGGTATCCATTTGAAGATACCCCAGTTCTTTGGTGTTACTAGGTCTCATAGCCTTACCGTTTTGAAAAAGAGGGCGTCGGTAATTCGGTTGTATGGTAACAAGATTTTTCCTTTTAAGCAAACGGTGAATGGTTAGAAAGGAAACACGGGATAAAGAAAGGAGATATTTAATTTTTCTCGCTCCTAAATGTTCTTTCTTCTTAAAAGAAACAATTAAGTTTTCCTGTCTAACGGTCAATTTCTTGTAGGGGTGATGTGGCCTGGTGGATTTTCTTTTTAAGCCTTGCCATTTGATATAACCCCCGTAGAAGGCAGTTCCGCGCTTAACCCATCTTCTGACTGTCCATCGGGAAATATCAAGCTCTCTGGCTGATTTAGAAAAACTTCCGGTTCTTTTAAAAGATAAAATAATCTCTTTGATTGCTACACGTATCATATACAAGTTAGTGTAGCAAATGTTATGTTACCCTAAGGATAGGAAAACTGCCCCCGATTTACTCAGTTTTTACCGTAAAGCTTATTTAGTAATCGCTACAGAAAGTCAAAATGTCGTTTTGCAAAAAGCCTAAGCTGTTATTAAAACGTTTTCTAAATGGCTTTCTACCACAAATATAATGTTTATTACTTAATAAAACCGAAAGCTATTTTTAAGTTTAACAAGTCTATTATCTTTAAATCCGAACCCAAATATATTAATTGGAAAATCCTTTTTTCTCCATATTAAGCAGTTATCTTTGAAGGAAATTTTCCCAAAAGAAATCCAAAAGCCCTTGGAGTATATAGCCAATAATCATTAGGATAATTATATATCGGGGAGTTCATAATAGAACTAATTAATAAGATGCCTTAATTTTTTAAAACACAGTGACCTTCCTCAACTACTCTGATTAGATTTTGGATATTTTCTAGGATCTCTAACATAAAATTGTCGAAATAGAATTATTATCAAACGTTAAATTATCTGCGTTTTCTATTCGGTCAACGCCAAGGGCTTTTCTTATGTCACAAACAATATATTTTTACTCTGGGAAAAGGAGCGAATATTAGCCAAACTTTCTTGATTTTTAACTAGTAATGATCCGATTTCTACAATAGGAGATTCTAATAAGTAGGCTTTTGCAATAATCTCTATAAAATGTTTTACGCTAGGCGTCAAGGTCGTATTATATGTGAAATATATTTTCAAAAGCAATTTTTTTGCAGGAATGATAAAATTTATTCAATGAGAACCACTATCTATATAATAATTGTACATTTCGGCGATCCTTCGCCTACAGCTGAATGTCTTAAATCAGTTCAAGAAAGAATCACAAACTCTAAAATAGTATTAGTTGATAATGATATTAATCCTTTAGCTTCATATTCCAAAAGCATTATTCATATAAAAAACAAAAAGAACATAGGATTTGTTGGTGGGAATAATATCGGCGTTAAATTTTGTTTAAGACAGGGGGCGAAAGACGTTTTCTTACTTAACAATGATTGCTTTATAAAGAAAGATCCGATTCCACTATTAAGAAAGAATCTGTGGAAAAAGGCTAATACGGGAATCACCGGACCAAAAATTATTACTTCAGAAAACAAAACATGGTTTGCCGGAGGATATATTGATAAAAATAGATACACGGCTGGACATTTTGGGTTTGATTCGGAAAAGTTAGAAACTCCAAAAAATAACATTGATTTTATTTCCGGATGCTCAATGTTGGTAAAAAGCGAGGTATTTAAAAAAATTGGTTTCTTTTGAAGCACAATATTTCTTATATTACGAAGACGT
>CAZUEG010000135.1:0-2291 GCA_964619495.1 uncultured Candidatus Saccharibacteria bacterium
CGGGATAAAAAACACGAATACCGCATTAATCTGATTGATACTCCGGGGCATATTGATTTTACGGCCGAGGTTCAGCGTTCACTAAGAGTTCTCGATGGAGCAGTGGTTGTATTCGACGGCGTTGCCGGTGTTGAGCCGCAATCGGAAACAGTATGGCGCCAGGCGGATAAGTTCAATGTCCCGCGGATTTGTTTTGTTAATAAAATGGACCGGATGGGAGCCGCTTTTGAAAAAGACATCGAGTCAATTTGGCAAAAACTTACCCCCAATGCGGTCGTAGTGCAATTGCCCATCGGCCAAGAAAGCAATTTTTCCGGGGTGATCGATTTATTAAAGATGAAAGCTTATCGGTTTAACGGCGATTTTGGCCAAATCGTCCAAGAAGAAGAAATTCCTGCCGATCTTACCGGTTACGCCAAAGAATGGCGCGAAAAAACGGTTGAAAGAATCGTTACCGAGGACGAAACGCTGTTAGCCAAATTTATGAACAAAGAAGAGGTTTCGATTATCGACCTCAAGGCAACTTTACGAAAATCGGTTTTGGCTTATCGCCTGGTGCCGGTTTTTTGCGGTTCCGCGTTAAAAAATGCCGGAGTGCAATTAATGCTTGACGGAGTAATTGATTATTTGCCGAGTCCCGTTGATTTGCCGCCGGTTAAGGGAATAGACCCGAAGACCGGCCAAGCGATTGAAAGAAAAGCGGATGACGATGAAAAATTCAGCGCTTTGGCATTCAAAATCGCCGCCGATCCGTTTGTCGGATCGCTGACCTATTTTCGGGTATATTCAGGATCTTTAGTTAAAGGATCGTATGTTTTAAATGCCTCAACCGGCGAGAAAGAAAGAGTCAGCCGGATACTAAGGATGCACGCCAACGACCGGGAAGAAGTTGAAGAAATCTTTACCGGCGATATTGCCGCCACCGTGGGACTGAAACAGACATTTACCGGACACACTCTTTGCGACGAATCCAACCCTATTCTTCTCGAGAAAATAATCTTTCCCGAACCGGTCATTTCCATCCGCGTTGAGCCGAAGACTAAGGCGGATCAGGAAAAAATGGGGATTGCTCTTAAACGGCTGTCGGAAGAAGACCCGACATTCAGGGTAAAAGGCGATCTGGAAACCGGAGAGACAATCATTTCCGGGATGGGCGAACTGCATTTGGATATTATTGTTGACCGGATGCGCCGGGAATTCAAAGTGGAAAGCAATGTCGGCCGGCCGCAAGTGGCATATAAAGAAACAATCAAATCCAGCGCCGAAGCCCAGGGAAAATATGTCCGCCAATCGGGCGGGCGGGGGCAATACGGCGATGTTTGGTTGAGAGTTGAACCGAAAGAGCGCGGAGAAGGATTTGAGTTTATCGACGATATTCATGGCGGTACGATTCCCCGGGAGTATATCCCGGCAATTAAAAAAGGAGTCCAGGAAGCCGTCAGCAGGGGGATATCCGCCAGCTATCCGGTTGTGGATATCCAGGTTACGGCTTACGACGGATCATTCCATGAAGTAGACTCGTCGGAGGTGGCGTTTAAAATCGCCGGTTCGATGGCCTTTCAAGAAGCATGCCGCAAAGCCAAGCCGATAATTATGGAACCGATTATGAGGTTGGAAATTGTCGTCCCGGAGAATTTCTTCGGCGATGTAATCGGCGATTTGTCATCTAAAAGAGGCAAGATTGAAGAAACCAATAACCGGCTGAACATGAAGGTCATCGACGCCAAGGTGCCTTTGGCGGAAATGTTCGGATACGCGACGGCAATCCGCAGTCTGACTGAAGGCCGGGGAACATTTACAATGGAATTTTCCAATTACGAAGAAGTTCCGGTGAATATCGCCCAGGAGATTATCGAAGGAAAACGGCGATAAAGTTTAATCGGTCCGGCCGGCAAAGCGTTTATCCTTGACTATTTTATGAAAATAAATAGAATGAACGTTAGCCGTAAAATAATCGTTATCAGCCAGTGTTTTGCTTATCTTTAATAATCGCCAGCTGGCGGTGCTAATTGCGAACAAATATTTATAAATGTCCGTTCCTGACGTTAAGAACGGGATAAGCGTCAAAAAATTATGGCAGAAAAAGAAAAATTTGAGCGGTCAAAACCGCACTTAAACATCGGCACGATCGGCCATGTCGACCACGGAAAGACCACTTTAACAGCGGCGATTTTGAAGGTCATGGGTCTTAAGGGTTATCGCGCCGACAAAAGGAATGTTGATGAAATCGATTCGGCTCCGGAAGAAAAAGCCCGTGGAGTTACGATATCGGTTTCTCATTTGGAATATGA
>CAZUEG010000136.1:0-2250 GCA_964619495.1 uncultured Candidatus Saccharibacteria bacterium
ATATTAGTTCATTGGGTACGGGATTGGGCACTCCGATCTCCTGCAGAAAAACCAGTGAAAATATTGTCAGGTAGCCGTATTTTATGATATAGGCGATTAATTCCGGAGGCATTATTATATTAAATTATAATTGGTAGCGAGGGAGAAGTAAACATATTTTATTTCGACCGAGCGAACCAATTTCAAGCTTAGCTTATAATTAAAAAGTAAAAAAATAAAGACGAGGGATCCCTTCGTCTTTATTATATCATGCTATTGAATGTTTTTGTCTAATTATTTGGACTGGGGGACGGAACATTCGGCCTTATCTGGATTGTCTGGGCCGTGACGCTGCCGTCGGAATTGGCAGTACCGTTGGTTGTCACTTGTTGGCCGATTACGAGGTCTCCTGCGGTACCATCGGTAGATTTTTGAATTTTGGTCGAGTCAGAATAAAAAACGATTTTGGAACTGTTATCCTGCATTTTGATGGTGATGCTTTTGTCGTCTTTGGCAATTATTTCTCCGCCCGAAAAACCACTTGCTTCCTGTCCATTCCTGGTACCGATGCGGGCTGCTCCCTGCCCGCTGGCAAATAACTGCTGGCGTTGCTCCTGTGTCATATTTTGAAATGACTGGGGCGTCGGAGATTTGCTTTGGCCGTATTTCATGCCGCCCCAAAATGCGCCGGCTCCCACGACCAAAACGATAGCGACTGTAACTAATATATTTTTTTTCATGATTATTCCTTACGAATGTACGAATATCTACGAATATACGAATTATTCGTAAATTCGTACTGATTCGTAAATTCATATGGTATTACTCATATCTTAAAGCGTCAATCGGGTTGAGCGAGGCGGCTCTCCGGGCCGGATAAAAACCAAAAACAATTCCGATTGCGGCGCAGACGCCAAAGGCCAGCAAAACAGAGAAGAGCGAAATGGAAGTTTCTGAAATCCCGAAGTAGGAAATGGCAAAAGCCGCGGCCCAGCCCAAAAGAATTCCTATTGCGCCGCCAAGAAACGTCAGGGAGACCGCTTCAATAAAAAACTGGAGGCTGATGTCTTTTTTCTTGGCTCCGATCGCCTTGCGCAACCCTATTTCTTTTGTCCGTTCGGTGACGGTCGTTAGCATCATGTTCATTATGCCGATGCCGCCGACTAAAAGCGAAATGCCGGCAATCGCCGAGAGCAGTAGTGTAAAAGTCTGGGTGACGCTTGTTGCCGTTTCAACAATATCGGCCTGATTCAGAGTGCTGAAATCGGCCAGGGTTGCGTCAGCGACATTATGTCTGTCCAGCAATAATTCAGTAATCTGTTCCTGGACCAAGGTGGTCGATTCTGAGTCTTGCGCCGCCACGCTTATGGTCGTCACATATTCGTTGCCCGAAAGAAAGCGCTGGGCGGTCGTTATCGGAATAAAAATCATATCGTCCTGGCTGCCAAATCCGCCGCCGCCCTTGGTTTTTGTCAGGCCGATTATTTTAAATTCAATTTTATTTATCCGGATTGTCTGACCGACCGGATCAGCGTCTTCTCCGAATAAATCATCGCGGATATTGGGTCCCAGCACCGCCACTTTTGAAAAGTTCTGGATGTTTTGCTCGGTGATAAAATTTCCCAGTTCTATCTCTATGTTTCTGACAGTTAAATATTCGGGGACCGTTCCGGAAATCTGGGTATTAGTGTTTTGGCCTTTGGCCGTTATCTGATAGCGGCTGGAAACTTCCGGCGCGACTGCCTTAACATATGAAATTTCATTTACGATGGCTTCCCCGTCCGAAAGTGTAAGCGAACGCGCCGAGCCGCGGCCGGCGTTAACTTCTGTCCCCGGTCCGCGCTGGGCGCCGGGCATCACGATAATTAAATTTGAACCGATTGACTGGATGCTTGATTCAATAGAGCTCTGCGCTCCCTGGCCGAGAGAAACCAGGGTGATGACCGAAGCAATACCAATGACAATGCCCAGGATCGTCAGGCCGGACCTGGCTTTATTTGCTGAAAGCGCTGAATATGTTTCTTCAAAAATGTCGGAAATTTTCATATTTTTTTGTCGCTGACTATTTGTCCGTCTTTTATATGAATGACTCTTTTTGCGTGCAGGGCGACTTCGTGTTCGTGGGTGATCAAAACAATGGTTTTGCCCTGTTCTAAATTCAGTTTTTTAAACGACTCAAGGACTATTTCTCCGGTTTTGGTGTCTAAATTTCCGGTCGGCTCGTCAGCCAGAATAAGCGAAGGGTTATTGACCAGCGCCCGGGCAATGGCT
>CAZUEG010000137.1:0-2224 GCA_964619495.1 uncultured Candidatus Saccharibacteria bacterium
CCGGACTTACAAGAAATACTTTAATATTAAAAAGTATTTCTTTGCTGCTTCCGATCATCCCATGGTAATGATTATTACCGGCCGGGGCTGTCCTCACAGGTGTTTCTTTTGTCTTTACCCTCAAACTTTTCACAGTCGATCGTATCGACCAAGAACCCCTCAAAATGTAGTTGATGAATTTGAATATATTATCAGGGAATTGCCGGAAGTGAGGGAAATTGGCATTGAAGACGATACCTTTACCGCCGACCTTCAGCGAGCCAAAGAAATTTGCCAATTAATTATTGAACGAGGAATTAAAATTAAATGGTATTGCAATGTTCGTCCAAATTTGGATCTGGAAACAATGATCTGGATGAAAAAAGCAGGGTGTCAGCTGGTGACGGTTGGATTTGAAAGCGCCAATCAGCAAATTTTAGACAACATTCACAAAGGAATAAAAGTGAAGCAAATTAGAGAGTTTGTTAAAAACGCAAAGAAGGCAGAAATTTTGGTTCACGGTTGCTTTATGGTTGGCAATCCTGGAGAGACAAAAGAAACGATGGAAGAAATGTTGAATTTTGCCAAGGAGCTGAATTGCGACACCATGCAATTTTACCCTTTAATCGTTTATCCTGGAACAGAAGCATATGAATGGGCAAAAAGCAATGGTTACATTATCAGTTTTAATTATAACGATTGGAATACCGAAGAAGGCGGATATAATTATCTATTAAATTTCCCCAACCTTAGCATTCGAGAAATAAAAGATTTTTGCCAAAGAGCGAATAAAGAATATTACATAAGGCCAGCTTATTTATTGATGAAAATTAAGCAAATAATCCTTCACCCTCAAGAAATTAGAAGGAGTATAAGGGGTGCCAAAACATATTTTAAACGCACTTTTTTAGACCGAGATTAATAAAATGATTAATTTAACCGTAGAAAACAAATGGTTGCCGATAAAAATTAATACAGGAATCATTGAGACAGCTTTTAAATTAGCGGGAAAAAACAATAATAATGTTTTGGCAATTGTTTTGGCGTCCAAACCGTGCTTCTATAAATTATTCAGTGTTTGGCAGGAAGCTAAAAATAAAAAACTGCCTCATATATTAGTTCATACTGGGCAGCACTATGATAAATTAATGAGTTTTGGGTTGAAAGAATTTAATTTTAATAAAGAAATTTCCATTGACCTGCAAATAAGAGGTGATTTGTCCCAAAAGTCTGCAGAGCTGTTTTCAAAGTTTAAAAGAATTTCTTTATTTATTAAAGAAAGGTGGCCTTTAATCAACCTTGTTCCTTACGTTAATGGGGATACAATAAGCGCCGGAATTATTCCCATTGCATGGACGCTTGCTACAAACCAAAAAGCAATCCATGGAGAAGCCGGACTAAGGGGAATGTCTCCTGAATTTTTTTTGAAATTTAATGAAAAGGACCATAGAGATATTGATAAATTTATTAAAAAACAATTCAGGAGCAGATGGATAATAAACAGGACAGAGCCCTTTCCCGAACAAATAGATACTTTTATTGCCGCTGCCGGATGTCGCTATTTATTCGCTCCCCAAAAATTAAACCGGAGACATTTGATTAACGAGGGATATTCCAAAGATGATATTTTTGTGACAGGGAATACAGTGGTAGACGTAATGAACTTGATAAAAAATGAAAAACCAGAAGAAAGCATTTTTGATTTATACCCTAAACTTAAAGAAGGAGAATGGCTTAGGGTAGATATTCATCGGAGAGAGAATTTAACAAAAAAAAGATTCAAAGCGATAATCGGCTCAATTATTAAATTAACGAACAACGGTAAAAAAATTGTCTTTATTGAACTGGATGCCGGCAGAAAAGCATTGGAACATTATGGTTTGCGGGAAGGACTGCTTGGATTAAACAAAAGAAGCAAGAATTTTCTTTTTACACCGGTCTGGAAAAGATACTCTCAGGTAATAGAGTTTATTAAATCAGAACACTGCTGGGCGGTGATGACAGATTCAGGGAGTTTGCAAGAAGAAATGAATGAATTACAAAAACCGTGTCTGACAGTAAGATTTAGCACCGATAGGCCTGAAACAGTGATGATGGCTCATTCCAATGTCTTGGTGCCGCCAATCTCAAAAGAGTTTATTGCAAAAATGGTATATCATATCTACGGCAACAGGCAATTAAGAAGAACAATGTCTCGCGGTAAAAAACTTTACGGAAGAAATGTTGCAGAAAAAATTATTTCCAC
>CAZUEG010000138.1:0-2197 GCA_964619495.1 uncultured Candidatus Saccharibacteria bacterium
TCAAAAAGAGATGGGTAAACGGCACCCTGGGCTGGGTGGAAGCGTTAAACAGCGATATGATTCGGGTTAAAATCGACGGAAATGACGATATCGTCAATGTTGATATCGGAAAATGGGACAATATCATCTACGAATACGACGAGAATGGCGGGGGATTGAATGAAAAAATTATCGGCACCTTAAAGCAATATCCGCTTCGGCTGGCTTGGGCGATTACCGTCCACCGGAGCCAGGGAATGTCTCTCGATAAAGTATGCCTCGACTTTACCCGTTCACCGTTCAGCCATGGGCAAACGTATGTGGCATTGAGTCGTTGCCGGACAATAGGAGGACTGGCCTTAACAAGGAAAATGACCAGCCGCGACGTAATTATCGACCCGAGAATTGTTGACTTCTACCGACGACTGACGCAGAACCACTTGGAGTGACTGGGTTTAGAATTTTTAATTTTTAATTTATAATTTTTAATCAAGATCTAATGTTTCAATGATCCAATTTTTAAACATTTAAACATTAAATAATTTCAAATTAATTATCATGCGATTTATTATTTATGATTTTGAGGTAGTTGATGTATAATCGTCTATTAATAAACTAATATTCAAAGGTATGTCTGTAAAAAATATTGATGAAAAATATCATTGCAGCGTATGCGGAAATGAAGTAACAGTAACGAAAGTCGGCGGAGGAACGCTGGTTTGTTGCGGGCAGGAGATGGAGCTGATGGGGGAAGAAGAAACCGAAGAAATCGAAGTTTAAATCCCACGGGGATCCCACGGGGTCGGACCCCGTGGGTAAAAACTTATGAATGATTTATCGGAAATCATTAAAAGCCGGAGAAGCATCAGACGCTATCAGGATAAGGAAATTCCTCAAGAAATAATCGACAAGCTAATCGAAGCGCTAATTTGGGCGCCATCGGCGGGAAACTTGCAATCCCGGAAATTTCATTTTGTTTTTGATAAGAAAACGAGAGAGGAATTAATGAAAACCACGACTTTTCATCAGAGATTTGTTTCTCAAGCGCCATTGTCAATTGTTTGCTCAACCGATGCCGGAATCGTTAAGGTTTACGGCGAAAAAGGGGAAAAACTATTCTGTATTTGTGATGTTTCCGCCAGTATCCAGAATTTATTGCTGACCGCTCATAACGAAGGGTTGGGAAGCTGTTGGGTGGGGGCGTTTGACGAGAAGAAAGTCAAAGCAATTCTAAAAATGCCCAATAGCTTAAAACCGATTGCGATTATACCGATTGGCTATCCCGCAGAGGATCCCAAACCGCACAAACACGTCAGCCCGGAAAAAGCCGTAACATTTGTTCGGTAACAAATTATTTAAGTTATTGTTTTAAACCGGCGACAGGCCGGTTTTTTTTTGTCGGTATTTACTAATAACTAATAAGCATTATTGTGTTTTAGTAAACGTATAGGAGGCAACATGAGCAAGATTCTGTAGCTCGGCGATTACGTGAAGATCGCCGGGCAGATTCACGCGGAGAGCGGAGGAGCCATCGGGCTCTGGCCTCTCTTCAATCTCGTCAAGTGGGTTGACGAGATGTTCGGTCTCGGCGACGATGAGTTGATCGCCGAAGTTGATATGCTTGTGTTGCAACGAAGAGCCGAGATTAACTTCTCGAGAGACAAGACCTTAGACACTCTGAGTTTCAACGCTCTGGCGCGAATGGCCGGGATAAATCTCAAGAAGCTCTTGAGCGAAGTCAAAAGGTCGGTCGCTGTTGCAAGGCGGAAATGACCGCCGAAAACGACTGGGTTCGCGCCCAGTCGTTTTACATGGGAATGAAACAAAAAACAGAGGGATCCGCCAAAACCGTGAAAACATCGCTTTGTTGTCGATTATTCACGATTATGTTGATGTTGATAATAGCTTAGGTCTCCCGATGGAATAACCGAATAATCTTGACGTCTTTGCCGTTTGGGTATAAACTGATTTCAGTAAAGTAAGATTTTATCTACTTTAATGAAACAGAAAAATTTATCAGCATTATCCGTCCGGAAAGAACTCCTTAGTCGAAAGGTGTCCATATTTACCCCGCAGGAGTTTCAGCGTATTTTCAGGAGTTCACATCCGCAGACAAAATATTTTCTTGAAACCTACGCCAAACAGGGTATGTTTACGCGTCTTAAGCCTGGGCTTTATGTATTTGATGACAGGATGCCTTCTGGCGAAGAGATTGCCA
>CAZUEG010000139.1:0-2185 GCA_964619495.1 uncultured Candidatus Saccharibacteria bacterium
AAGGCCGTGTCGCAAATAAGCGCCCGCCGGGCAGTTTATATCAACGATTACCTGTATATCATCGGCGACGATAAAATCAGAATCTTCAATGAAAACGATTGGCAGGAAGTGAATTCATTAATTCTCGATTAGTAAAGAGCAAATCGGAAACAAAAAGGTTTTGGGAGCGCGCAGTCAGTAGTCATCTACTTCAAGAGATATCTCTGCCGACTGCTAGTACTCGCCGGGCAATAAGGAAAATAGAAAAATATAAAGCTCATAAACGCCCGACTCGCAGTGCTCCCTAAACTTTTTTGTTTCCTTTTTTGCCTTGTCGATTTGACAATCGGGGGGGGTATTCTAATGTTAAATAAAGATCCTTGAAGCAAACTCAAGGGAAGTTCGTGGATAATAAGTAATAATTAAAATATGAAAAAGATTTTTCTCATATTCGGAGTCGTGTTTTTTGTTTCTTTGTTTGTCGCGTCTTCGGCGAAAGCGATAACGGTTGAAGAACTAAGCGCGCAAATTGCCCAATTACAAGCACAAATCGCCGCCTTACAAATACAACTGGGTCAGCTTCAGGGTCAACCAAGTGCTTGGTGCCATGATTTTAATGTCAACCTTTCTTACGGTAGTTCTGGGTCGGACGTGAAGGAGTTAAGGAGCGCATTAGAAAAAGAAGGATTTCCCACAACGATTACATTTAATCCTGCTTCTTTTGACGAAGGATTGGCTTCAGCGGTTTCCGGTTTTCAAGAAAAGTACAAGAGCGAAATTTTAACCCCTCTTGGTTTAAGATATCCGACCGGTTATGTCGGCAAAGCGACTAGGGAAAAACTAAACAAACTTTACGGATGTATCAAGCCAATTTGTATTCAAGTTCTTACTCCGGCGAAGAATCCGGTTGATAATCAGTGTAAAGTATTTCCCACTCCTTGCGATGTGCCAACCGGGTGGATAAAGGTTTCAAGTTGCCCGATAACGACTCCGTCGATTACCGTTCTTTCGCCAAATGGAGGAGAAACGCTGGAAATTGGTAAAACCTATCAAATTAATTGGAAGGCTTCGCCAGACATAGCTAAGGTAGGTATTTATCTTCTTCCTGCGGGGAAGGTAGAAAGAACTACTATCCTTCCCGGCATTGTTAATACTGGGAAATATGATTGGAAGATACCCGCCACCGTAGTGTTGGGCCAATACACGATTTTTATCAGAAACACAACCGACTGGGGTCCTGACGCCAGCGACGAGAGTGATAATTTTTTCAATATTGTTTCGGCGGCAACCGTAATTCCTGTTTACTCTATAGAACCGCAATCAGTCCTAACTCGCGGATTAACTTATACTCTTACGGGTAAGATTTCGGATGGACTGTCTAATTCAATCGTTAAGTTTTACCTTCAAAGACCGGATGGGGTAATGGAATACAGCGGGATAACCGTAGCTCCGTCGGGTGTTGTTTGTTTGATAATAAATTGCCCAACTGTAACCGATGCGAATGGTTATTTCGCATATCAAATAAAAATAACGATTCCAAAAGAAGGGCAAAACGGAACATGGATCTCTTGGGTAACGGTCGGTGGCGTAGAGTCAAATAAGCTTTCCCATAATGTGTCCCCAGCCGTTCAAAGTAAAGGTTCTTTATTGTTAGCCCTTTCTCCAGAAACACCGTTATCGCAAACTATCGTACCCGGCGCAACCTATTCATTTATAAAATTCAAACTTACCGCTGACGAATTTGAGGACATTAAAGTTAATTCATTGTCGGCACACGTTTATTGGCAACCACAATCAATGGTTAAGCCATACGACATTTCTGACATTAAACTTTACGATGGTAGTATTCTTCTGGCATCTGGCCAAACAGAGGGTGGTTCAAATGGTTACGCATACATTCCCTTCCGCAATCTTAATTTAATTATCCCGAGGGCAGGATCAAAAACCCTAACAATCAAAGCTGCTATTTCCATTAACGAAGCTAGTTCGTTTAGATTTGAGATTTTTGGCTCGGATTTATACGATTTACATGCTACAGGGTTGTCTTCGGGAGCATCTATTGAGAGTAGCGGTCACGCCGTCGGCAATACAATGAATTTCGAGAAATTAAAACCCAATCTAACCGTTTCCGGGATCAAGTTTTATCCTGCTGGCAAGACAGATACCGCCGAGAACGAAATCGCGTTAACCGATATGCATAAATATG
>CAZUEG010000140.1:0-2182 GCA_964619495.1 uncultured Candidatus Saccharibacteria bacterium
TAAAAGCGAAACTATCAAGAAATACGGGGAAGAGAAAGTTCGTCTTTGGCGGCGGAGTTATAAAATTGCTCCGCCGGGAGGAGAAAGCTTAATGACCGTTTGCCGTCGGGTAATCCCTTTTTATAAATCAAATATCCAAAGAGATTTAAAAACGGGAAAAAATGTTCTTGTCGTCGCCAGCCACAATTCACTTAGAGCGATTATCAAAAAGATCGAGAATCTGTCCGGCGATGAAATAGCGAATGTGGAAATACCGTTCGGAGGGATAGTTGTCTATGAAATAGGGCGTGATATGAAAGTATCCTATAAAAAAGAGCTTTCCTAGATACAATTTATTATGTGTCATTTATCATGTTTACAAATCGGCGTTATTCCGATAAAATGCCTTATACGTAATGTTTAAAGTTGATTAATATAAAATTATCAATTAAAAAGATATAATATCAAGTAAAAAATATGACAGAAGAAATCAAGGAAACGGAAAATATCACAACCGACACCGCTCAAAAACCGGTTAAAGTTATGGCAAAATTACCGGCATGCGGCAAATTATTGCCGGTCGCGATAATTGTTGGAGCATTGATAATTGCCGGCGGGTATTTTTACGTAGGCCAATACGGCCAACAAAAAAATAAATGCGGAAAGGCAACGCTTAGTATGAATGATGCCGGTCCAAAAGCGGTTAAATTCATAAACGAGTCGTTCTTCGCGGGAAAAGAGACGGCAATCCTTAAGGGAGTAACCGAGACGAACTGTGTCTACCAGGTTAAGATTGAGATAAGCAGCCGGCCATACGACATATATATGACGCGCGATGGCGGATTATTATTCCTGGAAGGCCGAAAAATAGAAACTGCCAGTGTTACTCCTCCGGCCGGTCAAAAGAAAACGACTATCGGCCAATTTCAGGTAAATGACGAGGCGGTATGCAAGGATGGCGAAAAACCGCTGGTATATTTTTTCGGGTCGTCAACTTGTCCGCATTGCAAGTGGGAAGAGCCGGTTATTAAAGAAGCGATGGCGAAATTCGGCAATCTCGTGGTTTACAAAGAATTGATCGACGCGACGACTGATCAGGATGTTTTTGCCCGTTACAGCGACGGTTCTGTTCCGGCGATAGTGTTGGGATGCAAATATTCCCGGGTCGGATCCGGCGAGAATTCTGGTTTGGAAGAAGAAGCAAAGAATTTAACCGCCATTACTTGCAAACTAACCGGAGGTCAGCCGGTAGCAGTATGCGACTTGGTCAAAGACTTGACCGGCCAAATAGTTGAATAACTTTATGGACCAGGACAAGACGCAGGCTAAAGTAAGGGTATTTTCAACAACTTATTGTCCGTATTGTTTTTCTTTGAAGGAGTATCTGAAGGAAAAGAAGGTGACGTTTGAAGATATTGATGTTGGAATAAACAAGGAAGCGCTCGAAGAGATGATCAGCCGAAGCGGCCAAATGGGCGTTCCGGTGATTGAGATAAACGGAAATATCGTCATTGGGTTTGATCGCGAAGCAATTAATCGCCTGTTAAAAGCATAAATATCTGTAAGCGGTTTTTTCGTTTTTAACAAATTGTTACCTATGCCGTCAGTCAAAATTGCTGTTAACGGATTCGGGCGGATCGGCCGCCCGGTAGTCAAACAGATAATCGATAAGTGTCCGGCTTTGGATATTGTGGCGGTAAATGATTTGGCCGATGTGCCAACCTTGGCGTATCTCATGAAGTTCGATTCTGTTTACGGAAGTTACCATAAAACGGTCAAAGCAAACGGCGCAAGTGAAATTTTTATCGACGGTACGGCAAAAGGAAAACGGATTCATGTTTTCAACGAAAAAGACCCGCTAAATCTGCCATGGAAAAAGCTGGGAGTGGATATCGTCCTGGAGTGTACCGGCAGTTTTACCGATTATGAAAGCGCCTTCAGGCATATAAAAAGCGGCGCCAAACATGTTATCATCTCGGCGCCGTCAAAAGATTCGGACAAAATTCCTTCGTACGTTATCGGCGTGAACGAAAAGAAATTCGATCCGCGCCGCGATAAAATCGTTGATATGGGTTCTTGCACGACCAATTGCCTGGCGCCGGTTATAAAAATACTGAACGACGAATATAAAGTAATCAGGGGATTCATGTCAACAATCCATAGCTATACGAACGACCAGAGGATTCTTGATTTGGCGCATAAA
>CAZUEG010000141.1:0-2167 GCA_964619495.1 uncultured Candidatus Saccharibacteria bacterium
CGATTCATCATCTTCACGGCAAACAGCTCTTTTGTGATCCTTATGCCCAAAGGTTCTTTCTCGGTTATTATCGAGGACTTATCCCACCTCAAAAATACACTAGCCCATTTGGTTTTTTTCTTAAGCTTGAATCTGCTTACAATTTTTCGCGAAACCTCGTCGTTAACGAACAATAATAACTTCTCCTTCAGCAAAGCATTTCCAAGGTTATTTTCCTTCAATAAATACGTATTGCTAAATCTCAGAAACTTAAGAATTTTCTTTATTTCACTAAACCTGATTGCCGCTATATCGGGAGTAAAACCGGAAAATTGCTCGACCATTTTTTGATCGAGAATCATTATTTTAGAAATCTTATCCTTGTTGCTAAAAAGAAAATCCAAATAGCCGCGGTGGATTACCGGAAAATGAATAACGAGAGTGCGTTTTTCCATCATACAGTTCAGATCTGCGTTTTAAATCACCGCCGTAAACAAACTAACTCGGTTTTTCGGATGATAGCCGGATTTACTATCCTAACGTCAGCTTTAATGCCGGCAAATGAAAAAAGACAGTATGTTGTTTCGTTGGAGGCGCTGACGCCGATAAATGCCAGAGCGACCAAAGGAACAATGACTCCGTACAAAGAATTAGCAAGAGATCCGTTGGTAAGAGAAAAAGCGGTTGTTGCTTCAAAACTCAAAACCCCGAAATAACGGTGAAGAACAAATTTGAATAAGATCCCGGTAAGAACTGTCGAAACAGCGAACGTATTTTTGATGGTTAAAACCTTCATAATATATGCTCTCTGTTTATTTAGGGTGCAATTTTATTTATCGACAACGTCGACGCCCATATTTCTCGCCGTTCCGGCAATGATTTTCATCGCCGCATCAATATTATCGGTATTCAAGTCGGGCATCTTTTGCTTGGCGACTTTCCTTAACTGATCTTTAGTGATTTTCCCCACCTTTGTTTTCTGCGGCACTCCGAAACCTTTTTCAATTCCGATTGCTTTTTTGATAAGTTCCGCGGCTGGCGGCTGTTTGAGCCGCAAGGCATAACTCCGGTCGTCATATACCGTTATTTCCGCGGGAATCGTGAATCCTGCGAGATTCTTCGACATATCGTTGAACCGCTGGCAGAATTCGGAAATATTTACTCCGTGCTGCGCTAAAGCCGGACCGATCGGCGGCGCCGGGGTTGCTTTGCCGGCAGGAATTTGGATTGTTAAAATAACTTTTATTTTTTTTGCCATAACTTTATTAAGTCCGAAATTCGAATACCGAAACCCGAAATAATGATTAAATTATAAATTAAAATCCTTGAAACTAACCTACTTTACGCATTATAGAACTAAATATCATCATTAATTCAATTGATTCTTTGACTAATTTTTGTATTTCAACTTCTAATTGTTTATTTTCCCTGGTATCTAGTAGAGATAACCAATATTTACTTTCCTTAGCTTCCTTGCGACAGATTTTTATCCTTAAGGAAAAATCTTTCTTGCTTATACACTCATTGGCCTCGATATAATTTGCGCCAACCGATCCAGAAGATCTAATCAATTGTTTTATGTCTTCAAAGTTTTCGAGCGTTCTGGGAACTTTTTTTGTTAAAACACGTATATTTTTAGAAAATTCAAACGTTCTATCTTCTAAGTCGTACACTTTAGAATTTGGAGTTTTAACCATTTGATTTTGTTTCGGATTTCGTGCTTTTGATTTCGTGCTTCGTGCTTGATAAACTATAATTTCTTTACCTGCAGAGAATCAAGCTCAACGGGGGTATCTCTTCCGAAAATATTTATCAAAACTTTGATTTTTCCCCTTTTTTTGTCAACTTCAACAACCTTGCCGTCATAATCTTTGAACGGTCCGTCGGCAACTTTAACCGACTCTCCCGGCTGAAACTCCATTTCATACTTCGGTTCTTCGACGTCCATCCGCCTTTTCAGCGTTTCTAATTCGTCAGGATGAATCGGCACCGGCGTCGTGCCGGCGCCGACAAATCCGGTAACGTTGGGGGTATTTCTGACAACATACCAAGATTCATCGGTAACAATCATTTCCACCAATACATATCCGGGGTAAATTTTTTCCTCGGTAACTTTTCTTTTTCCGCCTTTAATCTTAATCTTTTTTTCTTTAGGAACGAGGACATTAAAAATCCGATCTTCCATTCA
>CAZUEG010000142.1:0-2167 GCA_964619495.1 uncultured Candidatus Saccharibacteria bacterium
GTATATTTATACTCTATTATAATAATACTACCATAAATAATTTATGTCAAAACAAAATTATCCACTTTCAAAAAATTTAAAGAAACTGCGAGAACAAAAAAGGCTTTCGCAAGATCGGCTCGCCAAGCTCGCCGATATCGCCAATAATACAATTATTAAGATTGAACAGGGCGAGAACCAAAATCCAACTTTAGACACCCTAAAAAAGATTGCAAAAGCCCTTGATGTTAGCGTAGATGATTTGATTAAATAATTATTATGGAAAAAGAAATAAAAGTTCATAATGAAGTTCCAATTGACAATACTCCGAAGGTAGAAAATAAAGCTGAACGAGAACCTGACGAGATTGATACTTTGATTGAGGCAGAAACCAAAGAAGCGTTAAAAGAAAATCCTCGTTCAACGGTTTTGTTTGTTATTCCGCCTTTTCCAGCAAGAACTTATCCCGGCAGAACGATGGGGCCTGATTATATTGGCTCGCATTTGCGAGAAACAAGCAAAATTACAAATCACAATATAAGTGATTGGGAAATTCTAGATTTAGATGTGGTCGACCCAGCCGAAAGAGAAAAATTGTTGCAGGATAAATTAAGAGAAAAACCATATGCATTTGTAGGGATTTCTTATTTAAGTTTTCAGGCGGACGAAGCAATGAAATAGCTTCTCATTGCTCTCAAGAATTAGGACAATTAGGTGATAGACAAAAAGAAGGAGAAGGTGCGGCAAATTACACGCCAATTGTTTGTGGTGGGCGCGGCGTAACCGATGCGGAAGATTTCGCTAAACTTTATCCCGATGTAGATTTTTTTGTTACTGGAAAAAGTTTTCATCAACCGCTTGATTCAATAGTACATATTGCAGAATTAGTTAAGCAGCAAAAAGTTTTAGATTTGGAAGCAAAAAAAGCAGTTCCTGGAATTGTCAGTTTTGATCCTAAAAGTGAGCAAGTGATTAAAACTCAACCGAATCTTGAGCCCGAACACCCCGCTGATTTTTATTTTGAAAATCTAGAAAGAAAATCGCACCACCAAAATTATGATTTTGATATTTTCCAAAATGTAGCTGAAAACAGGCCACGAAAAACAGCACAGGTTTATACGCAATTAGGGTGTGGCCGTTATTGCAGTTTTTGTTTTGAAAGTTTGCGTCCTCAACCAAAACAAGAGAGAAGTATAAAAAGTTTCATCAAAGAAGCAGTCGGTTTGATTCGCCAGGGTTATGAGGGAATATATTTTGACGATTCGACATTTACTCAAGACAAGAAAAGAGCTCTGCGAATTATGCAAATAATGGGTAAATTAAACAGAAAATTCGGAACTGTTTGGGGATTTAACACAAGAATTGATACTCTCGATGAAGAACTTATAGATACTGCGGTCAAAAATGGTTGCGTTTATAATTTTGAAGGAGTTGAATCGTTAGTGCCAGAAGTAATAGAAGGAATGGGAAAGATTAGCGGAAAACAAAATCCAGATTACCCGCCGGTAGAAAGTGGAAATGACTATGTCGGGAGAACAAAAGAAGTTTTTCAAAAAATGAAGGAGAAGGGATTGACTAATGCCGTGTTTTTGATTTTCGGCGCGCCCAAAAAATTAGAAGACGGAACTATTGGTGCCGCAACAACAGAAGACGACAAAAGAAGTATTAAGGAATCTATATGGGAATTAAAACCAAAATGGTTGTCTTTTAATATTATGCGTTTTATTCCTGACGCTGCCATTTCAAGAATGCCGAAATATCAGCAATATAGAGGTGGACAAGAATTTAGAGGCGGTTTTTATCACAAGAAATGGCGCGACGAAAATCAAATACTTATTGAAACTGCCGAGCACCCTATATATCAAGCGTTTGAATCGGCGGGAGATCGTTACCCAAACCCGCCCCATATGACACCTGAAACATGCTATGATTTATTAAAATTTATGGTTGATGAAGTTAATGAGTATCATCGACAAACGGGAGAACAAATTTTCATTAGAACGGATGAAAATTTTGCTAAAAAGTATCTTGTTCAAAATGAAAAAGGATTTTATCAATTAGCAAATTTTGAGGATATAAAAGGATAAAAGTTAAAGGCGGCGCGCCAATTTCATTGGCACGAAAAATTGTGGCGGCGAAAAAAGAAACGGCGAAAGCGAGGGCGGGCAAAAATTCCTTCCCCCCAACC
>CAZUEG010000143.1:0-2130 GCA_964619495.1 uncultured Candidatus Saccharibacteria bacterium
CATCTGATACTCTGCCACGTCATCACCCGTTATTTTCTTGAAACAATTAATAAAACTCTGAAATAGAAATTAACAATTATGAAAATACTTTTAGTATTATCTCCTACCCCGCTCAATATCAAAAATTACTCATCAAGTAAAGACACCGAATTCCCGATGGGGTTATGTTATCTGGCTGCCGTTTTAGAGAAGGCTGGGTTTTCTCCGGAAATATTTGACTTTCAATTAGCTAATAATCCAATAGAGGCTTTCGCCGATAAACTTAAAGAAAATAAATATGATGTAATAGGATTTAGTGTTGTCACTCCCTCATTTGGAGCTACAAATAGAATGGCCGCAATTGTAAAAGAGGTATCTCCAAAAACAAAAGTTATTATTGGTGGAGCCCACCCATCGATTCTCGGACCAAATGTACTCCAAGAAATGCCAAATGTTGATATTGCTGCTTTAAGAGAGGGGGAGGCCACAATTGTTGAACTGATTCAATTTTTAGAAAAAGGTAAACCGCTGGATCAAGTCAAAGGCATTGCGTTTCGAAATGACGATAAAATTATATCAAACGGTCATCGCGAACTGATTAAAAATCTTGACGATATACCCTTTCCCGCCCGGCACCTCGTCAATATGAAAAAATATGTTCCCACCCCCGGACAATTTTTTAAATTACCAATTCTTTCAATGGTTGCTTCGCGCGGTTGCGCTTTTAGATGCGCCTATTGCGTTGATAACTTAGTTTGGCCAAAATATCGCGTGAGATCGGCTAAAAATGTAGTTGATGAAATGGAATTTTTAAAGAATACTTACGAAGCTAAGGAAATCAAATTTCTTGATGGAGCTTTCAGCACGAATCGGCAACGGACAATAGAGATATGCAATGAAATTTTAAAACGCAATCTGGGATTAATCTGGCGGTGCGAAACGAGGGTTGACTTGATTGACCCCGAGCTTTTAACGTTGATGTGGAGAAGCGGCTGTTTAAGCATCTCTTTTGGCTTTGAATCAGGAGACGATGAAATTTTAAAAAAGATGAACAAAAGAACAACTACCGAACAGGCCAGAAAAGCGGTCGCCTGGTGTAAAGCGGTCGGAATTCAGGCAAAGGGATTTTTTATGCTTAATTACCCGGGGGACACCATAGAAACTACCGAAAGAACCATCCGCTTCTCAAGAGAACTCGATTTAGATTTTGTCGGCTTTAATATGACAACGCCATATCCAGGCACAAAATTCTACAATGAGGTAGAGAAAAACTACAAAATCAACGAAAAATGTTGGGGTAGAACCGATATTCCTGTCGGAAACAGAATCTATTTTTTTCAGAACGGATTGTCTGAAAATTACTTAAAAAAAGCTTATAGACGGGCGGTTTTAGGATTCTTTCTCAGGCCGAAAACGCTACTAAAGATTCTGATAAGAAGTTTTTTATTTCAAATAAAAAATCCTAGAGCGCTCCAGAGGTCTTTCTCTGGACTCGTGCGCATATTGCAGATAAAAATACAAGAAGATGAGAAAGATAAAGGTCTAATATGAACAGGGATCCTAAAACTTTAAATCAATCATTATACGAACAGTGGGAACAAATTTGGAAAAACGGGAAAAAACACAATCTTACCTGTGTAGGCAGAATGATGCTTAAATCGAAACAGAAAACCTTAAAAGAAGTTCTAAATTATATAAAGCCGGCAAATGCGATTGATGTCGGTTGCGGTTTAGGATATACGCTTTCCATCTTTAAAGAAATGGGAATCGAAAGCCTTGGTATCGATACGTCATCTACGGCCATTCAAGTATGCCAAGATAAGGGCTTAAATGCCGTTAGAAAAAGGCTTGAAGAAACAGAAGGAAAGTATGATTTTGTTTTCTCCGACGGCCTGCTAGAACATTTTCTGAATTTTGAACCATGCGCGGAAAATTTAATGAGATTAAGCAGTCGTTATGTTTGTATTATTCAGACCGACCATGACTCTTTTTTAGGCAAAACGTCAATTTATATCGCCGAATTGTTGCGTGGATCAAAAAATATCCTGGAATACAATTACAGAATTCGGGATTTTATCGATATATTTGAAAATCATGGTTTTAAATTAATTCAGGAAAAAAAAATATTTGCTGGAATTTTTAAATTATTAC
>CAZUEG010000144.1:0-2102 GCA_964619495.1 uncultured Candidatus Saccharibacteria bacterium
ATAAAACTGGAGGTAATCCCGAGGAAGCTGGCAAACGCTCCGGTAGTTAAAGCCCGGCCCGATATATCCTCCTTGAGCGCTTTCCTGCCAATAATTCCCCTGAACGCCAATATTATCGAAACGGCAATTATTAACAGGAATGATCCCAATCCGAGGATGCCGGTTGTCGCCAGCCGATCGCTTAATTCCGACGAACCGGTGGAAAATCTTGTTCCCCAAAATACCGTTTGGTTTATCTCTTTTGGCTTATATTTGGAATAATCAAGAACGAATGTCGAGGGTCCGGATCCGAATAACAGCGATACCGGAGGACGTTCTTTAATCGTTTTGGCGGCAATGTCCAAGCTGGCGCTTAATGACGGCGATACCTCCATCGGCAGGCCGTTTATGGAAAATACCGGCATTTTTACAAACATCATGAAAATCGACACGGCAATCAGAAACATCGGCAGAAACATCCACGACGAAGTGAATACGTCCCGCCTTGTAATGTTAAATACCAGAAAACATCCGCCGGCGATTAATAGGCACAGCCACGCCACCCAATAATTTATCATTAAAAGCAGTAATATTCCCAAACCAATAAACACCGACAGGACAACACGGATTGCCTGCCGCGAGGCAAATATCAAGCCGACGATTAAAGGCATGATACAGGCAATAAATATTCCCAAATTATTGACGCTGCCAATGGGATTGAAAGAAGGCGTTCTTGTAAAATCAAAAGGAAGAATGAATTTACCCATTAGCTGAAGCGACGAAAAGATAGTTAAGATGAACGCGGAAGCGGTTAAAAGAAAAATCAATCCGAATAATTCTTCTTTTCCCCTAAATACGTGCGGGATTAAGATTGCCAATAGGGCAAAAGCCATCGTCGTGATAAAGGACGAAGCAATCGGAAACGGCAAACCCCAAAAACTGTTATATGGCGAGCTGGAAAATGCTGTCGATATCCCGATTATCAGAAGAAACCCGACAATTAACGCCAAAGGCATCCGCGGAATGTTTATATAAACCTTTTCTTCTTTTAGGGCCGATAAAAGCCAGGCGAAGAACGACCCCAATACCACGACAATCAAAAGGGCCTGCTTGTTGAACTCCAAAACGTTTACCGTAAACGGCAGAAAGAACAACGGCAAAAGGAATATCAGTAAATAAATTCCTGTGCGCGTAACTCTTTGCGATGCTGACTCTACGATTTGTGCTGTAGTCATAGGTGCTTGTTAATAATTACTTTGCTTGGTAAATTAATAATAAGTTATCGGTTGTTAATTATTTTTTAGAGTATCTGTTATTATACCGTAGCTATAATGATAATCAATTTTTACTTTTGAACAGCTACTTCTAATTTATAATTTATAAATTGTTGCGGGATGCCGCTTTGCGGACCAAAGCCCGTTAACCGTGATTGAGACTGAACTTCAACCGGCCATTATGGTGGAAAGATAAACTTCACTAGCCCAATAATCTCGCATCTGTCTCCTTGACATTTTCATCTAATCCCTGCTATTATTTGGCTATCACGATGAGAGGACAACAAACGGCTTCGTGCCTAAGTGACGCCTCTCTTTTTTGTTTCCAATTTGTTTCTCAAATTATTCATAAAAGCCAAATACGAATTGAATTTCCAAAATAATCTGGAATACTTTTTTCTATTGGGCACGATGACCTTTAAAAGTTTGTCCTTTTCAACCAGATATTCAATCAAGCAACGAAAATCGCCGTCACCGGAAACAATAATCGCCCTATCGTAATTCGAATATTCAATCATCGTATGTAAAACCAATTCAGCGTCAACGTTACCTTTAATCTTAGTTTTCTCTTCTTTTTTAATTTCCAATACCGGTTTAAAAATAACAATATAACCAGCTTTTTGTAAATAAACATACAAGACTTCGTTTCCCGGAACATAACCGATAAACAAAAATGCTTTCTCTGCGCCGTATTTGTCTTTCAAATAAATTCGGAAACGGCCAAAATCAAGTTTCCATCCCTGATCTAAAACCCCAAGATTCAAGTTCTGGCTATCTACAAAGGCGTAGATTATTAATTTTTCATCATCGGTTTTCATGTTTTCTTTCGGAACAGGATTAATTTTACTT
>CAZUEG010000145.1:0-2091 GCA_964619495.1 uncultured Candidatus Saccharibacteria bacterium
TTTCCGCTACATCTCGCACTAGATCGTCTATTTTTGAACCCCAAGCGTCGTGATTGAAAATAGTAACTTGCGGATGAATCTTCGGGTCGTTTTGATATACTGGCGGCACGCGCAAACCCCTACCCAGCACTTGGGCAATAAGTAGCTTGGAGTTAAACGCCCTGTCTTCGTGGGGGACGATCTGAAAAACATTATTTACATCCCAACCTTCGGTAAGCATAGAAACAGACACAATCCACTCAACAGGATTTTCTGGCTCATCAACAGTTTTCAATAATTCTCTGTTATCTTCGTGTTTCTGGCTTGAAGTAACTGGCAATATTTTTTTACGCGCTTCTTCTATCGAGCCGCCTTCTTCTTGCTTCAAAAACTTGCTGATTTCATCTGCAATTTCATCGGTCTTTGAAATTTTGTTGGTAACAAAAATCGTTATATGTTTTTTTACTTTTGGATATTTTTTCTTGTTTTCAATATGGTTTCTGTAAATCGCCTTAAATTTTTGCTTCCACCCCTTTGATTCATCTTTTTCTAAATAATTGATATCTTTTACCATTCCGTCTTCAATCGCTTGCCGGATCGGATATCTGTAAATAACATCTTTGAAATAATTGTCGCCTTTATATGGCGTACCTGACGAATTCAAAATATAAACAAAATTGTATTCGGGATTTCTCAAAAATTTAGCCCACTCCAACATTTCCTCGTTTTCAGTAGCACTGGCGTGGATATTTGCGTTTATAAAATGGTGAGCTTCATCGTTAACAATCAAAATTTTTCTGTCTTTTCCTCTTAAATCCTTGATTGACGAACCGACGTGGTCATAGGCCTTATGGATATTATCAATTACAATATCGCCTTTTTTAATCGCCGTGTTTGCTTGAATTATCCCCGGATTTCTATATTTTCCACCCTTCGGGAAAGCGCTTTGCAAGTTTGTTTTAATTGTAAAATTGTTAAATTTTTTCAAGAGTTCATATTTGATAGTTCGCGAAGGACAAACAACCAAGACATTATCTACGGCTCCTTCGGCAAGTAAAATTCGCGCCACCGCATACATCACCCAAGTTTTTCCTGTTCCTGTTGCCATATCAATCGTGCAACTTAATTTATCTTTGAAAAGAAAGTCGCCAAGCAATTCTTCCTCGTCCCTAAAAAATTCCTGCATCGCTTCATTTTCTTTGAAATTCTTTCTGACTAAATCCTCTATATTTTTGTATTCGCCACTTAAAAAGAATTTAACTACCTTTCTGGTTGCCTCAATTTGAAACTCCCATTTACCGCAAAGCTCGCCGATAAAATCTTCATATTTGGAAATATCAAAATTATTGGCCTTCTCTGAAAGCCGCAGGACTAAATCATTTGGACTAATTATTTCTTTATCTTCTTCCATAAATTACTTTTTCTTAAAATCTTTAATGTCTTTCACTTCCGCTTTCTCATTCCCTAATACATCAAGATAAATGAGCATCAATTTTTGACCGGCTTTCTGTTTTGGAAAAATAACCTTGAAATCGTTTTTGACAATCTCATCGCCAAAGAAATAATGGTCCATATCAAAAACTTTTCCGTCATAATCCTCGTCAATCATTACCATTGATAACGCTTCTTTCTTTGCGTCTTCAAATTCCACCGGCTTTTTGCTGATTTGCACCGGTTCAAACTTTTTGATTTTTATCACCAAGTTGTCAAACAAAGTTTTTTCCTTGCCCTGATAATATTCGCATTCCACTTTTGGCGGATAAATAAAGTCAAAACCCACGCTTTCAATGGTCTGATTGATATTTGTTTTGGACAATGGCTGTAATCCCCTGATAAAATTCTTTTCCAGAATTTTTTGAATAATGGAATACGGCACTTTCAAAACATGGTAGCGGATTTTGCCTTTATCTCTGTAATCCTCGTTAAATCTAACAACGCTTTGCGGGGCGACAATATACATCTCGTCTTTTAATCCGCTTCCGATTGTTTTGTGCAAGTCGTCAATAAATTCGTGAGTCAAATAATCTTTTTGCGAGAAAACCATTACCGGCCGATTGTTCAAAATGCCGTGCATTTGCACGCCCTTAACTTTATTGTCGCTCGGCTCGGCGC
>CAZUEG010000146.1:0-2082 GCA_964619495.1 uncultured Candidatus Saccharibacteria bacterium
TTTTTCTTTCCGGTCCTAACAGTACTTTTTCAATTGATTCCAACAATTCCGTTTGGGAAACATTGGTCCGGTTTCTTCTGGTTGCCAGGATTGCCGCCTCGTTGGCAAGATTTGCCAGATCGGCGCCAGAAAATCCCGGGGTTCTTTCGGCAACTTCGCGGAAATTGATATCCTTTGCCAGCGGTTTTCCCTCGCAATGGATTTTTAATGCTTGCTCGCGGTCCTTAACGTCAGGAAGGTCAAGAATAACCCTTCTGTCAAATCTCCCCGGGCGAAGCAGTGCCGGGTCGAGGACATCGGGGCGGTTCGTTGCCGCAAAAATAATAACCGATGAGTTTTTCTCGAATCCGTCCATTTCCACCAATATTTGATTTAGGGTTTGCTCGCGCTCGTCGTGGCCGCCGCCGATTCCCACCCCTCGCGTCCGGCCGATGGCGTCCAATTCGTCGATAAATATAATCGCCGTTCCCGCCTTTTTGGCAGTTTGAAACAGGTCGCGGACGCGGGAAGAGCCGACGCCGACAAACAGCTCGACAAATTCCGATCCGGCAATTGAAAGGAAGGGAACTCCGGCTTCCGAAGCGACGGCGCGGGCGAGTAGCGTTTTACCAGTTCCCGGAGGTCCTACCAAAAGGACACCGTGGGGGATTCGCGCGCCCATTTTTAAAAATCGTTGCGGGGTTTTTAAAAATTCGACAACTTCTTTTAATTCTTCCTTTGCCTCTTCTAATCCGGCAACATTTTTGAATGTAACTCGTTCTTTTACTTGACCTTCGGCGCCAAATATTTTTGCCTTGGCGCGAGAAAAATTAAGGGCCTGTATCGCTCCGGTTTTTGCCTGTCCCAGCATGCTCCAAAAGAAATACCCGAAGATTAGAAGCGGCAAAACGATCGTTAAAAGCGGTCCAAGCCAGGTCCAAATGCCTCCTTCCTGCTTAGTCTCAATTGAAAGCTTTGTCAGCTTGTCTTTGTCGACGCCGTAATTCAACAGCGACTGCGAAAGGGCGATCTCGTTTTCTTTGCGCGATATTGCTTTTGAATTATCCCTATAAACTATTTCCAGAGACGATCCTAAAACAGTTACCTTGTCAACCTTTTCCTGATTAATGTCTTGCGCCAGTTGTGTTAGGGGGATATCTTTTTTCGGCTCAAGGTTGCCGGAAAACAGATTAAACAGCCCCGACAGACTGACGAGGACCAGACAAACGATAATAATATTTTTAGTAAGGTTTTTCATGGATTAAAATTACCAGAAAAAACAAGAAAACTCAAGGAACCTAATTTGATAATATTTGCTCTTGGTTGAGGTTGAACCTCAACCAAAGGGGAAAGTTTGGGGAATGGAAAAGGCCCGAAGAGTGATCTTCGGGCCTTAGCGGGGCGGCTTCAAGCATGTTCATTCTTGGCCGCCCTGTCGTCGAAACCGAATCACCCAAGTACGGTTTCGACCACCTCGCCTACGAGGCGATCCAGGTCACCTTGCCCGTGAGGCGGGGTCACTCCGTACGAGTAACCTGACCGCCACCCTGAACCAGACGGTGGCCGGTCATAATCCCACGGGTGCCACCTCTTTTCTTCTTGTGGTTTCATGGCCCCCAAATTCATGTTTGAAGCCGAACACTTGGCGATGTAGAATATCGCCATATAAAACAGAGAAAATATAGGCACATTAGCAAGGAAGAAAGACTAGAAATAGCCATCCTCTTAAGTAAGGGTTATGGGACAAGGGAAATCGCCGAAATTCTTAAAAGAAGCCCGGGAACAATCTCTGATGAGATATAGAAAGAAATTCCGTTGACGGAATCTATGATCCCAAGAAGGCCCAGTATAAGGCATACAGTAAAAGGAAACATTCCAAGTACCAAGGAATGAAAGTCGTTCAAGATGACGCTCTAATAGAGTATGTTAGAGAAAAGATGAAAGACGATTGGTCTCCGGAAGAGATTAGCGGAAGGTTGAAAGAGATAGATAAAGATATTAGATACGCCTCTTGTGGAGCAATCTACAAGTATGTTTACAGCGTCTATGGCAGAAGGATAGAGAAATACTTGCGCTACAATAGGGAAGAAGAAAAGGAGAAGA
>CAZUEG010000147.1:0-2080 GCA_964619495.1 uncultured Candidatus Saccharibacteria bacterium
CACCCCCCTTCCGCCTCGCCCTCGCTTCCGACGGCGATTTTTTCGGCGAGCTTTTTATAAAGAAATTCCTTTCAATAATTTTATGTAATCGTCCTCAATATTTTGGTGCTTCAAATTCTCAAAAATAGTATCTTTGATTTGTTTGATAGATTCGTTCATCTGATCTTCAGTCATACCATTGTCGGTCAACCATTTTTTAATAGCGGACACCTTCCACTTTTTATCAGGTAAACTACTTTGATTGAAAGAAGGCATATTTGCGCCAGATAAAGCAATGTTAATTTGTTTTACTACGAAGTCGTTTTTTAAAAAATCCTCGCCAGTAATGGCTTCAATACTTGCATCAATGTTTTGGTAATGTTTCCACTCGCCAAAACCTTTTTCTTGTTCATAAAGTTTCTTTTGTTCTTTCGCAGGACTATCGCTATCACTTAGAATAAGACATTTTCGTTTTGCCAGTTCAATCATTGGGGTTATCGCCTTCATGCTCTTTGCGCCACGAGCGTGACATATACCCACATCTTTGTATTTTTTCTTGATATCTGCAGAAGCGTTTTCAAGAGCAATCTGAAATAGACGCTTATCTTTCCATCCCTCAAAGATGATATTTTTCTCTTTTAAGATTGCGAAAACGGAATGACCGAGAGCGTTATAGAGTACTTCCTCGTCTGCTATATTAGATGTTTGTGCTTGCTCAATATTTGTAATCTCATCTTTCTTTTTTACAATGTAGTGCCGGCCAATATCGCCAGAATCAATCATAAAAATTGAATGGGTGCTGTAAACTACATAATTCTTTTTTGAAATTTTAATAAGTTCATCGCGTAAATAACGTGCCCCCGTAGGGTGAAGACTTGCGTCTGCTTCATCAACCAAAAGTAGTGTATTGCGTAGATTATCCATTTTGACATTAATCGAAATCATCAATAAAAAAGTCGTAAATCTCTTGAAGCCGTCGCTTCGTCTTGCAAAATCGTATGTATTTTCTTCGGTAATACCCGGAATAATTTTATCCCCGTCTAATTTTAGAGAAAATTCTATATTTTTATATTCTTTCCAAACGCTCCTAAAATGGCTGGTAGTTTTTTTAGCGATGTTTTTTAAATAATTCTGAAATTGATTATTTGACAATTTACTCTTTTCTTCAAGACCGCCCTTAATATCTTTTATACTAGCCAGCGTGAACATATTTTTAAGCGGGACACATATCTCAGGATTATCCGCAAATTCCGTTATTTTTACAAATCCTGGCAATATGTTTTCCTCGTCGTACTCCCAAAAAAGAGCTTTGGGAAGATTTTCTTTTGTAATTTCTGTAATCGCATCGCCGACTAACTCCTCAAACTCCTTAATACTTGCGTTTTCTAAATATCCGTCGGGTATATTTTCAAGATCGCTGATTCTTGCCAACTTATATTGAGATAACTGATATTTCTGTCCTTTTAGTTCTATTTGAAAATCTGCTGGACAAGCACTTGTCGGTTTTTTCCAATCTTCAAGCAGTTTATATTTTTCATCAAAACTCCAATAGTTAAATTTTTTCTTTTCTTCTAAAATGTCTGCCGAATATAATCCCTCGTTTCGTGTAGAGCAAAATTCTTTTACGCTAAATTTTTTCTTTCCAGAAAGGACTACATCTGGGTTTTTTATACCTGCGATTATTTTTGCAGACACCACTTCAACTAATTTATCCGACTCCGGTTTTTCAAATTGAAAAATAAAAGTTACTTCCGATTCTTGAATCGGACCCTCGTGTGATAATGCTTCCCGCAGATCATCTTTTTTAACTGGGGTATAATCATCACTCAATAAGGCAAGCGCGTTAAGGATATTAGACTTGCCGGATTCATTTATTCCAACTAAAACTCGACAGGGTGGATCAAGATTAATCTCAATATCTTTGATTGATCTGAAATTTTTAATTTGTACGCGATTAAGTTTCATAATTATTAAAACAATTTTTCTGGCCGCGCTTTTAATCTTTTTTCTGCCGCCTTAAAATATTTTTCGTCAATTTCAACGCCAATAAATTGTCTATCCAAATTAAGTGCGGCAACGCCGGTTGAGCCAACGCCCATAA
>CAZUEG010000148.1:0-2068 GCA_964619495.1 uncultured Candidatus Saccharibacteria bacterium
GGGACACAACCACGTCCCGCAATCATCAATCATAAATCACAAATCATCAATCATTAGTATAACTATTTATGAAGAACATTCGATTTAAAAAAACAGGCAATATGCGGGGTTTTCGTGACGCTCGCGATAATCAACGTAATCAAACCGGCGAAGACGGGTTAATTCGTCGAATAAAGGTTGCCCATAAAGACAGGCAAGCGCCCTTGGGAACGCACAAGAAAAAAGAATTACTTCCGAGCAAAGACCACCTAAGGATTATCCCCCTGGGCGGTTTAGGAGAGGTGGGACGAAACATGACCCTAGTCGAGTGGCAGGGTAAAATACTGATAATCGATATGGGCTTAAGATTTCCGGAAGACGATATGCCGGGTATCGACTTTATTATCCCCAACATCAGTTACTTAAACGGTAAAGAGAAAGATATCGTCGGCCTCGTCTTTACCCACGGCCATTATGACCATATCGGCGCCGTGCCGTATATTATCGACAAGCTGGGAAATAGTTTTCCTATTTATGCCTCCGATCTTACGAGGGGTATTTTAATCAAAAGACAAGACGATTTCCCGGCGCAGCCAAGATTAAACATTGAAACGGTAAAAGACGGGTCGAAGATTAAAGCCGGTCCGTTTACGGTTGAATTCTTTCGCATGAACCATAATATATCCGCCAATCTCGGACTATTTATTACTACTCCGGTCGGAAATTTAATGCACAGTTCAGATTTTAAGTTCGACAATTCGCCGGTTAACGATCTGCCGACAAACTTCAATAAATTAAAGTCATTCTGCGATCGCCGGGTTCTTCTTCTGATGGCGGATTCAACGGGCGCCGAAAGTGCCGGCCACTCGTTATCGGAAAGCACAATTTCCGAAAATCTTGAAGAGATTTTCAAATCAAGCCAGGGAAGAATTATTGCCGCTACATTTTCGTCGCTTATTAATCGGATCCAGCAAATAATAACCCTCTCGGAAAAACACGGACGCAAGGTTTTTGTCGAAGGATACAGCATGAAGACCAATTTAGAAATCGCCAGCAATCTGGGATACGTCAAGTATAAGAAAGGCACAATCGTCCCGACAAAGGAGATCGCCCACTATCCCGACCGCCAAATCACGGTTATTTGTACCGGCGCTCAAGGCGAAGTACAGGCGTCTTTAAACAGAATTGCCAACAGAGAGCATCAATTTATCCATTTAAAAAAGGGGGATGCGCTTTTATTCTCCTCCTCGATTATCCCCGGAAATGAACGGGCTGTCCAAAATTTAAAAGATGAAATTCTTCGACAAAAGGCAATTATATATCATTACCGGATGATGGATATCCATGCCGGCGGCCATGCCCAATCGGAAGAACTACGCCAATTAATCCAAATCATCAAGCCTAAATTTTTTCTTCCGGTCCACGGACAATATTCAATGTTGGTTGCTCACAGCGAAATTGCAAAGAAAGTCGGAATTGCCGAAAAGAATATCGTTGTTATTGAAAACGGGCAGGTTATTTCCCTTGCCAAGGATTCCATTCGGGTTGAAGAAAAAACTGTTCCCGCCAACTACGTCATGGTTGACGGGCTGGGAATCGGCGACGTCGGCGAAGTGGTTTTAAGAGACCGGCAAAATCTCGCCCGCGACGGGATGTTTGTAATCATCGTTATCGTCGATAGAACCTCGGGAAGGATTAAGGGTTCCCCGGATATAATCTCTCGAGGATTTATTTATCTGAGAGAATCCAAAGATCTTTTACAAAAAACGAGGAGAAGGGTAATCGAAGTAATTTCTCACACCATGAGTTCAGGCGGAGTGGTGAATTGGGTTTTTGTAAAGGATGAAATCCGCAACAAAATCGGTCAATTGCTTTATACGGAAACGCAGAGACGGCCGATGATATTACCCGTAGTGATAGAGGTATAGGCGCAGTTCTCACCCTTCAGTGAATTCAGGGTGATGCTGAGTCGTACCGAAGCATCATTTCTCAATTTTCAGTTCTTAATCTTTTTTGATATAATACGGTTATGAGAATATTTAGCGGGATTCAGCCAACGGGAGCATTGCATATCGGAAACTATTTAGGC
>CAZUEG010000149.1:0-2059 GCA_964619495.1 uncultured Candidatus Saccharibacteria bacterium
GCCCTTAAACAAAATAGGATGATAGGAATTTTCCCTGAAGGAACAAGGTCGCGCGACGGAAATTTGCTTCCGGCTTATACCGGAGTTGCCCAATTTGCCCTGAAGGCGAAAGTGCCAGTTGTGCCGGTTGGTGTAATCGGAACAAGAGAAATAATGGCTCCCCACGAGAAAAGACCGCACTTTGACAAAAAGGCGAAAATAAAAATAGGGAAGCCAATGAATTTTGAAGAACATTACGACAAAGAGCACGACGAAAACTTATTCCGCGAAATTACGGACAAAATAATGTTAAAAATTGCCGAACTTGCCGGCAAAGAATATCCGCATATAAGGAAAAAATAAATTTTTGTGATTAAAAGGAAAATCCTATTTTATACTTGCAATGCCAATTGTTTTTCTTCTTTGTTTTTGATTCCAAGGATCTACTTCTTCTTTATTCCAACTTTCAGCTTTAGCGCGAGCTTCTTTTAAAGTTATAACATTATATTTAGCTCTTTCTCTGTCTGTTGTTTTTTTATCAACGGGATTTAACTGCCATTTATTGTTCTTTTTTTGATATTGAGTTCCGAATTTTTGTTTTTTTCCTTGGCGAAGTAAAAGACGATCGGTTGCCGCGGCAAATAACCATTTTGCCTTATCATTACCCATTTCGGCGCCTTTGTTTGCCAACAAAATTGCCTTTTTGGAATCCGCAATAGTTGTACCGTGCTGAAAAATTATTCCTGCCCTAAAATAATCTTCGCAGGTAAAAGTAATTTTTTTATTTTTTAGAATTTTTAAAATATTCTTTTGGCGTTTTTTATCTCTTTTTGTAAGTTTTTTCCAGTCTTCTTCTTTATTATAAGTCCTAATTTTTACAGCACCATGGTCTTTTTGGTCACTTAAAAAAATTTTATAAATTCTTTTATTATTTTTTTTCTTTAACATAATTATCTTTTTAAAAATTGAGGGGGTTATACTATTTCTAATATAACCCCTTGGGGACGAGTTTCAATCAGTGTCATAGCTATCTGGGCCCTCCGGGTGAGAAATGGTTTCCTCACCCTCAAAGCGTGTTCCCATTTCCATCTGGCTTCGCTCTTGACGTGCAGGCTCCCCAAAATGGAATGTGAGAGGTAGCAACGACAGATTCTCGCCCGGAAAGAATGTCTGAAGATTTGTCATCTCAAACACCTCCTAAATTTAAGATATAACTCTGTTAATTTGAAGTCAAGCGTCAACCGGCAACCAACATCTCGGCAAGACACTCTCCTATGGGCATATCCGTTAATCTCTCAATCCATAGCCATTGACCATTGGGATTGATTTCCAAAAACACATATTCGCCGTCTGGTGTCACAATCATATCCATGCATCCGAACATTAGTCCAAGTTCGCGAACTAATGTAATGCATTTGGTTTCTATGTCGGCCGGCAAATTATGTATCTTGTGGGGTGTGTTTGGTATGTCATACCGCCGCCAATCCTCTCGTGTCCGCTCTGATTGTTGAGAATAGATTGCACAGGGAAAAACCTTATTTCCAACCACTGTTATTCTCAACTCAAACTCCTTCTTGATGTATTGTTGGAAAATCGCTGGACAATTGCGAACATTTTCCATTAAAGGTAAAAGTTCGCTTTTGTCCTTACATCTGTTGTAAAGAATCAGAGCATCTTCTTCAGTTTCAGTCTGAACAGAGATATGCGGCACACCCAAAGTTTTCACGGCAATCTTATCATTGAGACTATCAAGAAAAATTCTTGTTTGGGGTTGAGAGTTCCCAATGATAGTGAGTGGAATCTGGAAGCCAATTTTTCGTGCCACCATGAGTTGGTGCGGCTTCCGAGACGCCACACTAATTGCGTCCGGCTTACTTACCCAAAGTATATTGAGAATTTGCGGGAGAGAATCGATGAAAAATTGAGATTCGTGAGCAATGTATTCTTTTACTTTTTCATTTTTCAATCCCGTAGGTGCAGTTGGCTGAGACTTTCTACGATTCCACACGCTCCTGATTTCTCTTCCGGTGAATTTTAAGCCCCCCAACTCAAAGTGAACATCCTCTCCGTTTCCATTGAT
>CAZUEG010000150.1:0-2049 GCA_964619495.1 uncultured Candidatus Saccharibacteria bacterium
GTTTAAAAGAAAAGATTAAAGTTATTATGCAGAGAAGCGATAGAAGAAAAATATTGAAGCTATGAGTATTGGCGATGGGTATTGGACTAAAATAGAGAGCGATAGTAAAAGGAAGGGTAAGGGTAATAAAACTGGCGCCGACGAAGTTTCCCAAAGCAATAGCGCTTTCTTTTTTGGCGATAGCGGTTACAGCGGTAAACAATTCGGGAAGAGATGTGCCGATGGCAATAAAAGTAAGGCCGATTATTTCTTCGGAGACTGATAGTCTTCTGGCCAGGTCAATTCCCGAAGTAGTTAAAAGTTTTGTCCCCAAAAGCAGTAATATTGTTCCAATAACAAATTTTATTATCAAGACTTCCAGAGATTTAACGGAAAATTTAAGTTTTTCTGTGGCCCCGACCTGATTTAGATTTTTGGCTATTTTTATTGTGACTAAAAAGTAAACGATAAGAATTATTGAAAGTATCACACCAAAGTTAAAAGTAAATTCTTTTAAGAAAAGAGCTGACAAGAGTAGATAAGAAACAAGAGCGAGAAGAAAAATGCCCCTTCTTTTGCCCAGGTGTTCGTGAAGTCCGTGGTTTGAGGAGGTGGAAAGGAGAGTTATACCTCCGATTAAGCCTAGATTAGTAAGAGGAGTCCCGAGAATATTACCAAAAGAGAGTTGGTTATGGCCGGCAATTCCGGAAAAGAGAGCAACAGAAGTTTCCGGAAGAGTAGTAATTAAACTAAGAATTGTAGCCCCAATAATTGTTTCCGGAATTCTAAAATGATGGGAGAGAGCGACCGATGAGGATAAAAGGAGATCAGTGCCTTTAATAGTAACAAATAACGAAATTATAAAAATAATAATTAATTCCATACTTTTTTAGCCCGATGGGAAAAAGCGATTTTAATTAATTCTACGAAAAAAAGCATGCATCCATTTACGGCAAAAATTAATATCCAGTATGGGAGGGGGATTGGTACAGTATTAAATAATCTTTGGAAAAGAGGATGATAGATGGCAAAGACTTGCAGAATTAATCCTATAAGGACAGAAATTACCAAGACACGGTTTTTGAAAGGATTCAAAGTAAACACGGATTTACCAAGGTTTCTGATAGAAAAAACGTAAACCAAGGAATCGGTGGCAGAAAGGGTAAAAGCGAGAGTTCGCGCAAACTCAATATTATAATTATTAAGAGCAAAGATAAATACTAACAATGTTAATAAACCACCGCTTAGAGTAATCGCGATAATAATAACTTTAGCTTCAAGGTCAATAAGGGACTTTTTAGGATCATGGGGTAGTTTATTCATTTCATTACCATCTTTCGGGTCGACGGTTAAGGCAAGATCCGGTGCTCCGTCGGCAATAATATTGATCCAGAGTATTTGGCTGGCAGTTAGAGGCAAGGAGAGACGTAAGATAAGCGAGGCGGTGATTAAAAATATTTCATGAAAGGTATCGGATAATAGATAGAGAACAATTTTTTTAATATTTTTAAACATAACTCTGCCTTCTTCAATGGCTGAAACAATCGTTTCAAAATTTGAGTCAAGAAGGACTAAATCAGCTGTTTCTTTGGCAACATCGGTTGCCTGGGCGACAGCGATACCGATATCGGCGGTTTTTAAAGCCAGGGCGTCGTTGACTCCATCACCGGTCATGGCAACAACCTCGCCGTTTTTCTGGAGGGCGTTAACAATTTTAAGTTTTTGCTCAGGAGAAATTCGGGCAAAAAGTCTAATCTCATTAATTTTCTGACAGAGTTCTTCTTCGGAAATTTCCGCAAGCTCTTTTCCATCAATGATTTCTTTTTCAGGATTATTTATACTAATACCGAGTTTTTTCATTACGGTTTGGGCGGTCAGCTGGTAGTCGCCGGTGACGATTTTTACTTTAATACCGGCTTTTTGGGCTTTCTCAATCGCTTCTTTGACACCGTCTCTTATGGGATCTGATGCTCCCACAATTCCAAGAAATTCAAGACTGGGAAGTTCTTTCTCCCAGTTGGGGGGTGGATTCTTAACAAAACCAGCGGCGATCATTCTTAAACCCTCTTT
>CAZUEG010000151.1:0-2048 GCA_964619495.1 uncultured Candidatus Saccharibacteria bacterium
TCGAGGTTCAACTTCTCGTGGGGACGCAAAGGTAGGAGGGCAAGCTACGCTTAATAACACGTTATGCCTTCGCTTTCATGCGGAAAATTATTTCCTGAACGATATAGCCCGTAACGGCCAACTGAGCCGTCGGCGTCAGGCCGGTTTTGATGATTGGAATAATCGGCATCAATGAATTATATGCCCATCGACCGGTTTGCAGGGCCCAGATTTCAATAGCGACGGCGATAACCAGACCGACAAACACAACAAATAACGCTTTGTTTAACTTAAGATTTTGGGCGGCGAAAACCAAAATTAAAATTATCACGGCATCGGCAAGCGCTGCTCTGAATAATATAAAGCCGCTTATCGACCCGCCCTGATAATTTAAATACAAAGCGCTGTGCAGAATTTCCCACGCCCAGTTCAGAAAAAACGCCAGGGTAAAAATCAATATTGATTTTTTAAGCATGATTTTTGCGCGGCTAAAACTATTAGTCCAAAAATTTTACCAAAAACATCAAAACAATTCCGGCCAAGAAAACGCCGAAGGAAAGCAGGGATTTTTTGAGGTTTGCTTCTTTTCTAATCTCTGGCATTAAGTCAGAAGCGGCGATATAAATAAACCCGCCTGCCGCAAAAGGCAAAAGATATGCCAGATAGCCCTCCATCCGAAACGAGAGAAAATAACCGACAATTCCACCCGCAACCACCGTTAAAGCAACCAGAAAATTGGCAATCAACGCCTTTCGCTTCTCAAATCCCGCGTATAAAAGAACTCCGAAGTCGCCAATCTCCTGCGGAATCTCGTGCAACGCCACCGCCAAAGTGGTAATAACCCCCAGCCTTATATCCGCCATAAAAGCCGCCGCCAGAATTAACCCGTCAATAAAATTATGAACCGCGTCGCCAAAAAGGTTCATATGGCCAAAGGTATGCACGCCGCACTGGCTCCTATGGCAGTGACGCCAATGCAGCAGTTTTTCTATGAAGAAAAAGCAAACAAAAGAAAACAAAACCACCCCGTAGATATTCGCCCCGTCAAGTTTTTCAGCCGCCTCGGGCAACAGGTGAAGAAACGCTCCTCCCATTAGAGCGCCCGCGGAGAGCGAGACCAAAAGAAGGAGGATTTTTTCAAGTTTTTTCTCCTGCATTGCCAGGGTAAAAACGCCGACAAGCGCCCCAGCGCTAATCAAAAATGAAGCGGCAACGATATAAATAAGAGTTTCCATAAATCGTTTTGACTTTTTTATATGACACTCGCGATGTACCCAGGCATTATTAAGCGTAGCTTGCGTGAGCGTCCCGCTCACAATAGGGGTATTTTACCATTACTTTCGGCCATTCTCAAGGAGTCCAGAATGTATCTGGCATTATGCAGGATAATCCGGCCTCGTTAGACGTTCCGGCTTTCGCCCAGAAGATTTATTAGAATTTCCGTTATCCACAGATAACGATAAATACATATTGACAAACGATAAGCAATAAATTAAGCTGAAAATATAAAAATTTATAAGAACTACCTATGAAAAAAGGCTCAACAATATTTCTTCGGGTTGTTATTGTGCTCATCGGCATCGTGGCGTTGGCCATCATGATCCGGTTTCCTTTGACCGAGGGGAGAGCCGTAAATTTAGACCTGTTTAGTATTTACTCTGATCCATTCATCATATATGGGTACGTAGTATCTATCGCATTTTTTGTTGCGCTGTATCAGGCATTTAAATTACTCGGATACATCGGGCAAAATAAAGTATTCTCACTAAGCTCTGTGAAAGCTTTAAGGATTATAAGATACTGTGCAATCGCGCTGAGCATCCTAATTGCAATGGCAGTAATATACATAAGGATATCTTTTTCAGTTAAATCAGTTACAGATGATGATCCGGCTGGTTTTATTGCCGTAAGTATTGTGGCTACTTTTATTTCTGTCGTCATCGCCACTGCCGCGGCCGTGTTTGAAAGAACCTTACAAAGTGCTGTCGATATAAAATCAGAAAATGATTTAACGGTTTAAAAAAATATGTCAATCATAATTAACATAGATGTGATGCTGGCAAAAAGGA
>CAZUEG010000152.1:0-2044 GCA_964619495.1 uncultured Candidatus Saccharibacteria bacterium
TTTGAAGCATCTCCACTATACTCTTTGGCAATTTTCTTAATTGCTTGAAAAAAATTTTCAGCCATCACATTATAAAACCTTCCAAATTTTTCTTCTTTGAATATTTTTTTAAGATATTCTATCTTCAATTTTAAGAGTTTCGAAAACTCAAATCCACCAATCCTTTCAGAAATTTTATAAGGTATTAACCAAGCTTTTTGGGCTTTTATTTGTCTATTCATTATACAAGCTAAAATAAAAGCATGTGGAAATTCTTTAATATTTTTTAATAGTTTATCTGCTTCGGGGTTTCCAGAAAATTCTGGTTCTTTATAGGGTTGCCTAATCAATTCTTTTGTAATTTCTTCTTGTAAATTATTCATAATTGTCTGACTACTAACATACTGGCTACTGACTACTTTTTATCTGTCTGACTACTCACGACTGATTACTTATGACTGGTAACGTAAACCAAAAAGTCGAGCCCCGGCCTTCGACACTGCTAAATCCAATTTTACCTCCGGATTTTTCAATAATTACCTTTGCTAAATATAAACCGATGCCGGTTCCTTCGGTCTGATAATAAAGCGTTTCCTGGCTTCGGAAAAATTTCCCAAAAATATTTTTTGCATCTTTCTGGGAAATCCCCGCTCCTTCATCGGTTACTAAACAACGAACCGCCTTTGGCAGTACCTCTAAATTTACTGTTATTCTTCCTTTTTGAGTGCTGTAGCGAATAGCATTATCGATAAATTGATAAACGATATTCTTTATTTTTATTCTGTCTGCGAAAACACTCGGTATTTCTTCGGGAATATCAACAATAACGGAAACGTTATTTTTGACGGCGACAGAATTTTGTAATTTTACAACTTCGTCAATAACCCCTTTGAGAGAAAAAGAAGAAGAATAAAGAATTAATTTATCGTCCTCAATAAGATTCAAGTCCAAAAGGCTATTAATAACGCTGATCATCTTTTCGTTCTGATTCTGAATTTCTAATAACGACTGATTTATTTCTTCTTGGTTCCATTCCACTTTCTTGCTAAGTAAAAGGTCTAACTGCCACTTGATGGCGGAAAGAGGAGTTCGAAGACGATGAGAAATAATGCTGATAAATTCCGATTTTGTCTTAACTGACTGAATAATTCTCTCAAAAGAAGAAACTAAAATGTAATTGATTATAAAAAGAACAGCGGCTTCTCCTAAAATAATCAAAGCAATAAAAGGGGGTTCAAGATATTTCCGGGCAACAACATTAGTAATGATTGTTGAGAAAATAATGATTAAGCCCATTAACAAAAAGAGGAACTGGGGGCACTGCCAAATTTTGATATTATATTTCCGGCAATCCTTATAAAAATTAAGGGAATCAAAAATTCTTCTTAAATAACCCATTGAATTTATTATATTATGGTATATAATTTAAGTCTATGGACTTAAAATCTTTGCAGGCAAGCCTTGAACAAATAGGGGCGGAGCGGGGAATTTCCAAAGAAAAAATTCTTGAAACAATCGAGGATGCTTTGGCTGCTGCTTATAAAAGAGATTATGGCAAGAAAGGCCAAATTATAAAGGCCAAATTTGATATTAAAACGGGTGAGACCTTGTTTTCTCAGACAAAAATTGCAGTTGACGAATCAATGCTCGAATCAGAAACATCCGATGTTGATAAAGAAACATCGGATGTTGAAGGAGGTCAAAAGATAAAATTCAATCCCGAACACCATATCATGATTGAAGAGGCCCGAAAAATAAAAAAAGGAGTTCAGCCGGGAGAAGAAATTATTTTCCCTTTGGAAACAAAAAAAGATTACGGAAGAATTGCCAGCCAAACGGCAAAACAGGTAATTATCCAGCGTCTCCGCGAAGCAGAAAAACAGTCGGTCTATGATGAATTTAAAAACAAAGAAGGAGAATTGATTAGCGGAATTGTCCAGCGCATCGAGGGGGGCAATGTCTTTATTGATCTCGGCCGGATAACCGCCATTCTGCCGAGAGAAGAACAAATTAAGGGCGAGTCTTACCGGATAGGCGAACGCATCAAATCTCTTCTTCTTTCCGT
>CAZUEG010000153.1:0-2041 GCA_964619495.1 uncultured Candidatus Saccharibacteria bacterium
GTTCTATAAGGCGCTGTGGTAAAACTCCAAACTTCGCCGAATTGTGTTTGCGAACCAGACGAGCCTCCGCCTTGAGCTGGCGGGGTAGGAGGGTCAGTTGGCGGAGTAGGAGGGGTCGGCGGAACAGGCGTGGTCGGCGTTCTTATGGGAGCAGTGGTAAAATTCCAAACATCGCCGGGCATTTCATAAGCCAAAATAAAAGAATTAGTAAATAATAAATTAACCAATAGTAAAAAAGAAAAAAATTTTTTTTGTGAAAAAAACATAAATTTAATTTTCAAATCCCTTTTTTCAATTTCCAATGAATTTACAATTTTCAATTTTGCGGGTTTTTTAATTTACTCATTTCATTCTTAATATTTTTTTCATCAATCTTCGCAAACAACGGCGCGATATTTAATGAAATTCTAACATTTCTTAGTTGTTTTGAAAATAGCCACTGCTCTTTTCCCTCTTTAAAAACAAACTTTTTTCTCTGTCCTAAAAACTCATTAAGTTTTTCAGCGCTTTTTGGCGTAAAAGGATATAAAAGCGTTCTTAACGCGTCAATGATTGCCAAGCTGTTTAAAATAATTTTTTTAGTTTTTGCCGGCTCAATTTTAACCAATTTCCAAACCTGCTCTTTGTCTATGTATTGATTGCCGAAACTCGCAAGTTTAACAATTTTTTCTAAAGCAGAACGGAACTCGCCATTTTCTAAACAAGCCCCTGTTTCGCGAAATGTCTTTTTAATTAGCGATTTTATTTCAGGCAAAACAACGGCTCGCGAAAGATTGTGCTCTCTTCCAAAATTTCGCAGAGCAAAAACTAAAACGCGATGAATAAAATTTCCCACTGTTCCCACAAGAATGTTATTGTTTGTCTGGATAAAATCCTGCCAAGTAAAATTAAATTCTTTTTTCTCGGGCATATTAAAAGCAAGATAAAACCGCGAAGAATCGCAAAAATAATTTTTCGTCAAATAAGGGGTCTCAATAAACCAACCGCGGCTCTTGGACATTTTTTGCCCCTCTAACAAAAGAAATTTATTAACAAAAACATTTGTGGGAAGATTAATTTTTGAGTTATAAGCAATAAGCTGGCCCGGCCAATTAATGGTATGAAAAACCAAATTATCCTGACCGACAAAATAATATGTTTTTGCTTTTGCGTTATAAAAAAATTCTTTCCATAAATTCGGCTTATTTATTTTATTCGAGTATTCAATGGCCCCGGACAAATACCCGACAACCGCTTCAAACCAAACATAAAAAACCTTGTTTTTTATGTTTTCAATTTTTTGCGCCGCTGGTATCGCGGAGACAGGCAAAGCCACTCCATAATTCATATCCCGCGTAATCGCGCGGGGCCGAAGCCCCTCTTTGAGCCAGCCCATTGCTTCTTTTTTTATCCAATCACGGTCCCATTTTCGCGAAACTAACCATTTTTTAATTTTTTCCTGCAATTTAGAAAAATCTAAAAAATAATTTTCCGTTATTTTTTTTATAAGTTTACCCTTGTCTAATTTTGAAACAGGATTAAGCAATTCAATTGCTTCCAAAATTCTCCCGCATTTTTCGCACTGGTCCCCGCGGCCGTCCTTGTTGTGGCAATAAGGACACTCTCCTTCAATATATCTGTCTTGAAGAAATTTTTTTGCTTTTTCTGAATAAAGCTGTTCTGTTTTAAACGCTTTGATAAATCCTTTTTTCAATAATTTCAAAAACATTTCTTGAACCATGGTTTGGTGATTTTTCGTGGCCGTGGATGTGTAAAAAGTATATTCAATGCAAAATTTTTTAAGATATTCCTTATTTAATTTATGAAATTTTTTAGCAATTTCTTTTGGTTTTTTCCTTTCTTGTTCCGCTTTAATAGCAATAGGGGTTCCGTGAAAATCCGATCCTGAAATCATTAAAACCTTATCCCCTTTTAATTTATGAAACCGTGAAAAAATATCAGCAGGCAAATAAGCGCCGATTAAATTTCCAATGTGAAAAATATCGTTCACATACGGCCAAGCCACGCCAATATAAATTTTTTTTATTTCTTTTTTCATTTT
>CAZUEG010000154.1:0-2011 GCA_964619495.1 uncultured Candidatus Saccharibacteria bacterium
CAATAAATGATTAATCCTCCAACGCAAAAATACATCAAGCGACTAAAACACGGCGATGAGGCGCGAAAAAATGAACTAACTGCCCCGAAAATTAGCGTTGACCATGTGTCATCGTCGGTTGCCTCGCTTTACGAAAAACTTCGTCAGGTTATTGATTTTCAAGAAGAACATCTTTTACGACGCAATGCGGTATTGCGTTGCCTGAAAAGACGATTAATGCTTAATACCAATCCACAAGAGATTGCCCACCCCTTGATTAAGGAACTAATTCGCGGCGGTTATTTTCCTAATGGAAAAATTCCCGAAGCAAGGGTGGATGTTGTTGAAACAACAATTAAAAATACCCTCATAATCCTTAATAACCTATCGGATTCGTTGGCCGGTAATGAAAGAAACGAATTATCGGAGTGGATGAAAGAGCTGGCAAGTTGCGAGCTGGAAGAGCGGCTGGCGCCACCACTAAAAGAACGCGCCCTTCTGTCGTATGTGGTGGAGACGCTGGCGCCAATGATCCATATAACAGAAAGTATTTCCGAAGAAGATAAATATATACAAATTTTCGTTGCTTGCCAAAAAGCGCTATTGAAATCCGACTATATTCTGATTTCTTATCGTTTATTCCGCTATTACTATCCGGATTGGTTAAAGATATCAGGAGATGAAATTATTGGCATTGGCAAAAACCTTAACCTGACTAAAGCGCGGATTGACCAAGAGATCAATAACCCTGTCGGAAAAATAATATATAAGGCAATATCTCGCCACATTGCTCCATTTTTGATTATTAATGATATTGTCGGCGATAATCCGTTTTCAGGGGAGCATATTTTTGAAGAAAAGGAGGAACTTGAAGCAAAACTGCTTTTCGCATACCGCCTTCGTCATGACACCATTAAAGCCAAAGTGAGGCGTTCAGGAATCCGGTCGGTGGTATCAATACTTCTGTCAAAAATGTTCATCACATTTCTGGCGGAAATCCCTATTGATAAATACATCACTCACTCGTTCTCCTGGCCGGTACTGGCAATTAACCTCCTTATTCCTCCTTCCTTGATGCTAATTATTGCCTCGTCTATTAAGCCACCAAAAATTGAAATCGCCCCACAAGTAGCAATAGAGGCGATCCGCTACATTAAGTCGGCAAAACAACCGGAAGTTTACGAAATCCGGCCACAAAAACGCCGCAGTCTCGCCCTCAACGCGTTTTTGGCTCTGATTTTTCTGGCAATATCGTCCGGAGTTTTCCTTGGCGTTATTTATGTCCTTAACAAAGTCCATTTCAGTTTCTTGAGTATCATTATCTTCTTTGTCTTTTTCTGTCTAATCGCCTTTTCGGGAATCAAAACCCAACAATGGACAAGAGAGTTATCGGTCGAAGAAGATAAGGAAAGTTTCTTTAAATTTATCGGCGACTTGTTCTTTCTGCCGTTTGTCAGAGTCGGTAAATGGCTATCGGGAAAATTCAAAAAATACAATATTTTGATTCTTCTTTTAAACCTATTCTTTGAGGCGCCGCTTCAAACCGTATTCCAGTTTATCGACAGTTGGCACGGTTATTTGAAAGAAAAGAAGGAAGATATGGAGTAGCAATTTGCCGGCATCAGTTGACAACTTGTAATTTATAGATTATCATTGATAACGTTGCTTCTTAATTTAAAGATATGAACAAGAAAATAATTATTGGTTTAATTATTCTGACTGTTTCTGTCGTCTTAATGATCGCCATCATATTTGCCGTTAAGGGATTGAATCCCAAGAGTACAGCTTGCACAGAGGAGTGGAACCCGGTGTGCGGTAAAAATGGGATAACTTATTCCAACGAATGCACTATGAATGCGGCCCGGCAAAAGATGGCTTATAAAAACGAGTGCGAAATGGGATGCCAAACAGATAGCGATTGCGCCTGCGGGGTCAAAAAGGGCACAAAAGAATGTTCGTTCGGTAATAAAAACTATATTGATACGGCAATCCAGTGTCCGGATTATTGCAGCGGTCTTCGTGGAGATAGAAG
>CAZUEG010000155.1:0-1999 GCA_964619495.1 uncultured Candidatus Saccharibacteria bacterium
CTCTTACGCCTTTTCCGGAAAGTTTGCGGTACATTTCTCCCAAAGAAGCGTTTTTTCCCCCGACTTCGGGCACGTCCTTAATAGAAATTTCGCTAAAGGTTTTGATATATTTCATAACAGTAAAATTGTTTATTTAAAATTATTTTTAGCAACCGAGTATTTTCCCTATTAAGTTCAACTAATCCTATCGGCGTTGAAGATTTAATTTCTTTTTTAATCTGCTCCTTGTCTTTTTTTTGTAAAATCGTCGCCTAATTCCGCCAGCTGGATACCATCATCCATCAAACTATCTATAACCCTAGTGGCTTTTTAGTTGTTTTTATGCCAATAACGCTGGTACAAAAGCTGTTTGATTTTTAAAATGAGTTCTGTTTTTTAAAGAATAAATGATATGTTTAACTAAAAAAGCATATCTGTTTAATTTTAAGATATATTCAAAGCTATAATTTTAGATTATCTCCACCTTTATTAAATTGCTTTGCCCCAAATAACCAACCGGATGGCCGGCAACAATAATTACCTTATCGCCCGGCTTAACGATTTTTTCTTTTTTAACAAAATTAATCGCCGTTTTGGCGAGCGCATCAAAAGAATGGGCTGGCTTTAAAATATAAGGATAAACCCCCCAACTAATATTTAATTGGCGCCTGGTCAATACCTCCGGTGTCAAGGCGATAATTGGCTGTTTTAGCTTTAAACGGGAAACCGATCTGGCGGTATAGCCGGACGTGGTCACGCAAATAATCGCTCTGGCATTAATTTGTTCAGCCAACTCTTTACAGACTGAAGTGACGGCGGCGGTAATGGTAGAAGCAATTAAATCATTTTGATTTTTAGCGACTTCGGTAAGCTCCACTCCGCGAGCGATCTTGTCCATAAGCCGAACCGATTTAACGGGATATTTGCCGATCGCGCTTTCGCCGGATAACATAATCGCATCCGCGCCGTCCAAAACAGCGTTAGCCACATCGCTCACCTCGGCTCTCGTGGGGTTGGGCTGGCTAATCATGGAATTCAACATTTGCGTGGCGACAATCACGGGCTTGGCCGCCGTTAAACATTTCGCGATAATTTCTTTTTGAATCAAGGGCACGTCTTCAATGGGTATTTCCAATCCCAAATCCCCGCGCGCTACCATAACTGCGTCAGCTGTTTCCAGAATTTCATTAAAATTTTTAATGGCATGCGGTTTTTCTATTTTCGCGATAATCCGAGTGGAAATTTTTGACCACTTGCCTTTTTCCGCTGGTTTTTGGTAATCTCTGGATCTGTAACCAAACCTCTTTTCCAGAACGCCAATAGCTTGCCGCAATTTAAACAAATCAGCTTTGGAACCGACATAAGATAAAGCGATAAAATCAACTTTGTTTTTGACTCCGAATTCCAAATCAGCCAAATCTTTGGCGGAAAGGATCGGCATTTTTAGTTTAAGGCCGCGAACATTGAGACTCTTGCGGCTTTTGATAACGCCGTCGTTTTCCGCCCGGCATTCAATTCTTTTTTTTCTCGCGGCTATAATTTTCAATTCAATCGCCGCGTCATCAACATAAATCGTCTGGCCGGTTTTAACATGCTTATATAATTCGGTAAATTGGATTGGAACATAGATAGTGGAGGAAGAAAAAGAAATCTTTTTTTTCTCCGGAACTAAAATAATATTCTGTCCTTTTTTTATTTCTAACCGGCCGCCGGCAATTTCTCCAATTCTGATCTTCGGCCCCTGCAAATCCAAAATAATCGGCAACGGCCGTTTTGATTCTGCTTCTACCCGCCTGATATTATTAATCACTTTTTGATGATAGGCGTAATTATTGTGTGATAAATTCAATCTGGCCGCGTCCATGCCGGCGTTAACCATTTTTTTTAAAACGCCAATTTCACCGCTTGCCGGCCCGATCGTGGCAATTATTTTAGTTCTCTGCATATTATTTGTAGCTTTGCGTGTTAGAGGTTAATTTTTTTGCTCCATTCGTAAATAAAAGGAATTTTCCACCATTCA
>CAZUEG010000156.1:0-1996 GCA_964619495.1 uncultured Candidatus Saccharibacteria bacterium
TCAATATTCAAGTGTACCCAAAGAGAGTTTTTTGAAATCGCCGAAGGAGAAAAAGAGCCGGTAAAAGTTAAATTTTAATGGACAAATTCAAAATCATAAAGCCAATAACAGATAACAAATCAAATTCAAAGTTTAAAATTCAAAACTATCGGGTTTGAAGCATTTGCTTTATGGTTTAGTCATTAATTTGTGAATTTGATTTTTGTCATTTAAATTTTTAGTTATGACTCTCTACACCCAAGCCGATACGAATATCCGAAAGACATGGCTATATTTGTCGTTTTTTTTCGTATTGATTATCGCCTTTGGGTGGGTAATCAGTTACGTGATGGATAATCAGACAATCTTGTTTTGGGCGGTAATTATCAGCGTGGTGATGAGTTTTTCCTCGTATTGGTTTTCCGACAAAATCGTTCTTTCAATGGCTGGGGCGCGGCCGATCGAAAAAGCGGATAATCCGGAATTATACCGGCTGGTAGAAAATTTATCGATTGCCGCCGGATTGCCTTTGCCGAAAATATACATTATCGACGAAGTCCAGCCGAATGCTTTTGCTACCGGACGCGATAAAGACCATGCGGTAATTGCCGTTACCCGTGGATTACTGGAAAAACTGGAAAAAATCGAGCTGGAAGGAGTTATTGCCCACGAATTATCGCATATCGGCAATCGCGATATGTTTCTGCAAACAATGATTGTCGTTTTGGCGGGGGTAATAACCATTGCCAGCGACATCTTTTTACGTTCCAGTTTTTCCCGTCGCGGCCGTGACAATGAAAAGCGCGGGCAAGCCGGAGCGATTTTAATGATCGTCGGCATGGCTTTAATAATCTTGGCGCCGATTTTTGCGATATTATTAAAATTAGCGATTTCTAGAAAGCGGGAGTTTTTAGCGGATGCTTCGGGGGCGTTATTGACTCGCTATCCCGAAGGACTGGCGCGGGCTCTCGAAAAGATTGCCGGAGACCCTAATCAGCTAAGAACTGCCAGCGACGCCACCGCTCATCTCTATATTGCTAATCCGTTCAGGAAAACCGGCGGGATGGATTGGTTCCACAAGATATTCGCCACTCATCCCCCTATTGAAGAAAGAATAGCAGCTCTTAGAGGATTACAAATTAAATAGTTTTCAGTTTTCATTTATCAGTTCTCAATAAGTTCTCAATGAACCAGACAATAAACTAAATTTTTAATTTTTAATTTCAAATTCTTAATCAAGATCTAATGATTTAATTTCTTAATTTTTAAACATTAGTAAATTAATCATTTCAAATTATAAATTACAAATTTTAAATTACTATTATGCTCTGTCCCCTTTGTAAAAAAGAATTAGAAGAATCCATCGTGTCTAATGTGGCTGTCCATTATTGTCCGGCTTGTCTTGGGATGTGGTTTCCCAAAAACGAATTACAGTATGCTAAAGACAACCGCGACCGCAACTTAAGATGGTTCGATATTGATTTATGGAAAGATAAGGCAAAATTTTTGATTTCTAAAGGAATCAAATATTGTCCTTCGTGCCGGATGCCGTTATATGAAATCGGCTATGGCGAATCAGGAGTCAAAGTTGATTTATGCAATGTTTGCGAAGGAATTTGGCTTGACCGGGGGGAATTTTACCGGATTATCCAATGGGTGACAATGAAAGCCGATTATGAAATTGTCTATAATTATCTAAAAAATCTTATCCAGGAAACGGCGGAAATATTCGTCGGCCCCGAAAGTTTGCGTAATGAAATCGCCGACTTCCTTACAATCGTCAAAATGATGAATTACAAATTTTCTGTCCAACATCCGGAAATCACGGAATTAATTAGCAAATTACCGAAATAACAACCCGGAGTGGTCGTATCCAGCCCGAGGCTGGAGTGCTTAGTAATTTGGAGGGGTCGCATAGTTGGTCTAGTGCGCAGTCCTGGAAAGACTGTATGTCGCAAGGCATCGTGGGTTCGAATCCCACCCCCTCCGCCAGTTAGGAAATGAAGTCATTGGCTCG
>CAZUEG010000157.1:0-1990 GCA_964619495.1 uncultured Candidatus Saccharibacteria bacterium
ATAACATCGGGGTCTTGGCGAAATGTTGCCTTTAAGGCCAGACTGAAAGAATTGGTGTCCTGTCCGACTTCCCGTTGATCGATAATGCACTTATCGTCGGTAAAAATATATTCGATCGGGTCCTCGATGGTGATTACGTGGTCGGCTCGCGTATGATTTATTTCATCGATTAAGGCGGCCAAAGTCGTCGACTTGCCGTGCGACGACGGTCCGGTAATAATAACAAACCCTTGAGAAGCTTTAGCGAAATCGTGAAGAATCGTCGGCAGGTTTAATCCGTCGATTCCGGTGATATTTTTCGGAATCAACCTCAATGCGGATGCCACCGCGCCTTTTTGATAGTAAACATTAACCCGGAAGCGGGCTTTGCCTTCGTGGTCGTAAGAAAAATCCATCTCTTTTGTTGCCAGAAACGCCTCGAACCGGTCATCACCCATCATCAATTTTGCCAAGGCAATCGACTCTTCAGGGGAAACGGATTTTAATTTAATCAGCGGGATCAACCGGCCGCTGATTCTCACAATCGGGTTATGATTAGGAGAAATATGCAAATCGGAAGCCTGTTGGCGAATTGTAGTTTCCAGTAATTCTTTTAAGAAGATAGGGTAATCAATATTCATTTTATGTATTTATATAGTAATCAATTCGACGCGCCAACGGCGCAACTATTTTAAAGATTAGAGGTATTTCTTTATTTCCTCCATTGCCTCGCTGGGGGAATAGTGAGACTTGATCAGGTATGATACGGCACCCATTTCCAGAGCCTTTGACACTTCGTAGGTCTGGCTTAAGTTAGATAAGACGATGACTTTTATCCCCGTTGTTTTGGGGTTTGCCTTGATTATTCTCAACACTTCAATCCCGTCCATTTTCGGTAAAACAATATCGAGAAGCACCAGGTCGGGAATCGCCTCGGTGATTTTTTCAATCGCGTCCTCGCCGTCGTTTGCCACGCTGACGATATAATTATGTTCCTTGAGTTTGGTGGTATAAATATCAATTAAAAACGGGTCGTCCTCGACCAGAAGAATGTTGATTTTTCTGCCACCCGTTAAAGAGTTTTTTGCGTTATTTTTTTCGCCGGTCATATTTCTATTCAGTTACCTGTAATATTTCTTCGACGGTCGTCACTCCGTCCAATACCTTGATGATGCCGTCTTGTTTCATTGACACCATCCCTTGGCGACTTGCCTCTTTAACGATATTTGATTCCGATGGCTCGCTCAAGATAATTGCCGCCAATTCCTTTGTCATTGTAAGCGCTTCAAAAATTCCCACTCGTCCCAGAAATCCGCGTTGCCGGCATTTTTTACACCCCTTTGCTTCATAAATATATTCAATCGGCGAGGGGATGTTTTTTTTGATGTCGGGAGCCATACTATCGACAACTTCCGTTATCATATCAATCACTTCCTTGGGCGGTTTCACCTTACCGCGACAATTGGGACAAAGCCGACCAACGAGCCTTTGGGCTACTGCCGCCGCCAAGGCCGGGGGTATCAAATACGGATTTACGCCCATATCAATCAACCGGGGGATTACGCCAATCGCATTATTTGCATGAAGGGTCGACAACACGATATGGCCGGTTAGAGCGGCATTAACTGCCAGACCGGCGGTTTCGTTGTCGCGGATTTCTCCAACCATAATTACGTTCGGATCCTGCCGAAGAATCTGCCGCAAGCCATGAGCAAAGGTATAATTAATCTCCGGTCGGATCTGCGATTGGTTGATCCCTTCAATCATATATTCCACCGGATCTTCCAGGGTGACGATGTTCACCCCCTCTTTATTCAAAACGCTTAATATCGCATAAAGAGTTGTTGTTTTTCCGGAACCGGTGGGGCCGGCAGAAAGAATCATTCCGTATGGCCTTTGAATCGCCTTCTTCATAATCTCAAAGTTTTTTCCTTCGAGCCCCAGTTCCTCAAAAGACTTCATCCCCTCTTTGGGATCGAGAATTCTTAAGGCCACTTTTTCTCCCATCGTC
>CAZUEG010000158.1:0-1982 GCA_964619495.1 uncultured Candidatus Saccharibacteria bacterium
CGACCAACTTAGAATTCGGAACGGTGGAAGCGGGGCAATTCATTTATATATTTTTCTCTTTCTGTATTTCTGGCCGCCAGCGTTCCACCCGACCCAACGCTGGCGGGTAGCATGGAATTCCCAGAATTTTGTGCCAAAAATTGACTTTTTTGCTCATTTTTGATACATTGAAAATAGAAATTTTAAATTTCTTAATTTGCATAAAAAATAACAAATCAGGAGAAAAAAAATTATGAGTAAATTGTTTTTTGAAAAAATAGTTCCAAAAGTTGAGAAAATCGACAATACCAAGGAACTGCCGCCGATTCCGCATGAATCTGTTGACGGCTGGAAAAAGATACCAGTGAAAGAGTGCGGAGAAAAGCTGGTTCCGGTTGGCGCTTTTTCTGAATTTCCAAATTGTGATACAAGTGCCGTGTATTTTGGCGAGCGGGGCAAAGGCAAAGAAATGAATTTTTTGGGACAGGAAGTGAATCGTGATGTTTCGTTGATCACGCACTTTGTGCGGAAAGAAGTTTTGAAAAAACTCAAAATCGCTCAAAGTCTTATGCCAGAGGATTATTATTTTCGCTTTTTTGACAACTTCCGGCCACTGGAAGTTCAGCAAGCGCTTTACGATGCGCAAAAAAATAAATTCAAAAAAGAGCATTCCGAATGGGATGAAGTCCAGTTGGAAGAAAAAACACAGAAGTACGTTTCGCTTCCTTCCCCGAACAAAGAACTCGGCACGACTCATTCGTCACCTCACAGCACAGGAGGAGTTGTTGATCTTACTATCATCAAGTTGAATAATGAGGGCATGCGCCTCTTAAAAGAACTTGAACAGAAAATGTTATCCGGCAAACTTAACTACCCAATAGAAGATGCGGAGAAGAAGAATCTCCAGGCAGTTGAGGAATGGATTGAGAATGAGGCCAAGGAAAAGGGATGGAATGAAAAGCACAAAAAGTATGTTCGGGACAACTGGCTTTCCAATTACAGATATGCAAGAGAAAAAGCAAGGATATTTAAAAACCAAGCCACTTCTCTTAATATGGGAACTGATTTCGATCACTTTGGGCCGGAGGCTGGAACTCGTTATTTTGAAGATTTTGCTGAACAGCGCAAACTTTCAAAAGCGGAAAAAGAAGCTTTGCAAAATCGCCGCTTTCTGTATCAGGTAATGAAAAGAGCTGGATTTTCTAACTATTCCGAAGAATGGTGGCATTGGAGCTTTGGCGACAATATGGATGCCGCCAACTGCAAAAAAGAATCCGCGATTTATGGCGGAGCGAAAATGTCAGAGGAAAATTTAGCTTTTGAAAAAGCGCGGAGAGGTCAATATTTTGACTATCTTGACCGTATCGGTAAAAGAGGATTGTTTGTAGATTCAATCGAAGTGGATAATCAGTATTTTAAAGAAAATTTATAATAAAAATATGCCTATCTTTAAGAAAAAAATTAATCTGCTAACAAACAACCCGAGAAAAATAAAAGCGCTAGAAAAAATGGGATTCAAAGTCCAACGGAAACCACTAATCCCGAAACTTACAAAATATAATCAATCACAAATTTAAACTAAGATTGAAAAACTAGGACACTTTATTCCTTATACTAAAAAATAAAATTCCAAATAGACAGAAGGTAATTCAGAAATAAATAGGCGGCGCGCCAACTTCGTTGGTACGAAAAATGTGGCGGCGAAAAAGCGAGGGCGGGGCGGGCATTCATTTTTCCCACACACCATTTTCTTCTCGCCCAGCCCCGAGCGTTCAGTTTCAGTTCTGCCGCGCTTCGCGCGGCAATCAGTCGGAGTTTCGTTCAAAAAAGGTTCGCGCTTCGTTCAGTAATTGCGATTTAGCGCCCGTAGCTCAACTGGATAGAGCAACTGGCTTCGGACCAGTAGGTTGGGGGTTCAAATCCCTCTGGGCGCGATAAAAAATTAGATGCGCCGTTAGCTCAGCTGGTAGAGCAGTTGACTCTTAATCAATTGGTCAGGGGTT
>CAZUEG010000159.1:0-1942 GCA_964619495.1 uncultured Candidatus Saccharibacteria bacterium
AATCACTTCGTCGGCATCGTCTTTAAAAGCGTTAAAATTTACGTGGGCATGGGTGTCAAAAACCATAAACGTTATTCTCTTCTAAGTCTATTCAGTTCAATTTCAATCGTCTCTTCGGGAATCTTTACAAATAACGGTTTAAAGTCCTTAGCAATAATGATTTTTTTTGGTATTTTATATTCCCACTGACTTTGTCCGGGCTTAGTCGTTATTCCCGGAAGACCTAAAAGTACGGATAATTGTTCGCCGGTATTAGGTAAAAACGGGTAAATTAATGTCCGCAAATTGGCAATGATCGCCAAATAATCGGTAATCGCCACCATCGCTTTCTTTTTATCGGTTTTAACTAATTTCCACGGTTGATATTTATCAAATAGCTGATTGCCGTATGTTGCCAATTCAACTATTTCTTGCAGTGATTCTTTAAAATTTCCCTTATCGATATTAATGCTTGTGTATTTAAATGTTTTTTCAATCCGCATTCTAACCACTTTCGATATAGTCATATTAAGGTTTATTTCGTTTCCAAAATTATTTTTGGTGATTGTTAAGACCCGATGGATTAGATTGCCAATCTTTGCTACCAAAACATTGTTATTTGTTCCGATAAAATCCGCCCAATTAAAGCTGAACTCTTTGGATTCGGGCATATTAAGGGAAAGGTAAAACCGCAGGCTGTCAGATGTATAGCTGTTTAATAATTCTTCATTGCTTAAATACCAGCCCCGGCTCTTGCTCATTTTCTCGCCCTCTAAGAGCAGGAACTTGTTTACAAAAACGTTAACCGGCAAATTTATTTTTTTGTCGTAGGCCATTAATTGCGCTGGCCAGTTAATGGTATGAAAAACCAGATTGTCTTGGCCGACAAAATAATATGTCTCCCCGTCTTTTTTGAAAAAATATTCTTTCCACTCATTTGGCCGTTTAATTTTTTTGGAATATTCAATCGCCGCCGAGCAATAGCCGATCACCGCTTCAAACCACACATAGAACACTTTTTCTTTTATATTTTCGATTTGTTGGCTTTTGGGAATTTTATTAATTGGTAAGGGAATCCCGTAATTCAAATCGCGGGTGATCGCTCTTGGTTTTAAACCCTCGTTTACCCAGCCAAGGGCTTCTTGTTTAACCCATGGCCGCCAATTTTTTCGGGAGATAAGCCATTTTTTTATTTCTTTCTGCAGTTTTTTGAGGTCGAGAAAATAATTTTCCGTTTCTTTAGGGATTAACGGGCTTTTATCAACCTTGGAAATGGGATTTACCAGCTCAAGGGCATCTAATACCCGCCCGCATTTTTCGCATTGGTCGCCGCGCGCTCCTTTGTCATGGCAATACGGACATTCCCCTTCAATATATCGGTCTTGCAAAAACTTACCGCTAACTAGAGAGTATAATTGTTTTGTTTTTAAAATCTTAATATAACCGTTTTTCATCAATCTCAAGAACATTTCTTGGGTGACAGCAAAGTGGTTTTTTGTGTGAGTGGACGTATATAGGCTATATTCGATGCGAAAACGCTTCAGATATTCCACGTCTAATTTATGATAGCGATTGGCGATTTCAATCGGGCTGACTCCCTCCTTTTCCGCTTTTATTGTTGTTGGCGTCCCGTGATAGTCTGACCCGGAAACCATCATTACCTTATTTCCCGATAATTTATGAAAACGGCTAAAAATATCCGGCGGCAAATACGCTCCCGCCAGATTGCCCAAGTGGAAAACATCGTTAACATACGGCCAGGCAACTCCGATATAAATCTTTCTAGGATTGGAAGAGATTTTTCTGATTTTAGACATAAAACCGTTAGCTAATGATTACCCATTTTAACAGAAAAAGCGTTAAAAAACAATCTCACAGTTAACCGAGTGGTTTCCGCGGGGTCAAACCCCGCGGTGAATCAAATCATCGAGAACTGTTCTCGATACGCCTCGTCTGCCATATG
>CAZUEG010000160.1:0-1892 GCA_964619495.1 uncultured Candidatus Saccharibacteria bacterium
TCTTCAGATTTTTATATTAGTCAGTATCAAGTAAATGTGCCCGCCAATCTTAAATCTCTTTTAGGGTAATATTCCCCGACTGCTTGGCTGCGGGGTAGTTCATTCTGTTCTGATGAGGCTACTTAATTAGACGCTTCATAGACGAATATTAGATGAAAGGAAAGAAGGAAAAAAGTCTCTCGATGAGTTTTATATTTTTTAGCAACTGATAATTAATATTTCACAACAATAAAATAATTTTCCATCACAAAACTTTTATTATTTTATATCCGAATAGTATGAAGATGAGATTGTTTATCTTATACTATAGGTGGTGCACTTCGTTTTAGAACTCATCATCGTCATCATCATCATAACATTATTATTAGAAATAACTTAAATAAAAGCAGTTTTACAACAACCGATAAATGTATATTAGATTATCATAGCAGAGTAAAGTAAGTTTTTTAAAACAGAAAATATTGAAAGTCTGATTAAAGAGGTTAGACTTAATGCTATAATTGTCCAAAGCCAATGGAGATATTTTTCACAATTTTATTTAAATTAATTCCTCTCTACATAATTATTTTTTTAGGTTATCTTGGGGGCAAATTTTTAAATATTAGAAAGGAGACGATTGCTCCACTACTTCTTAATATTATCGTTCCAGTAGTTATATTTACAGGTGTTGTAAATACAAAAATTATCTTAAGCACTTTATCAATTCCATTACTATTTTTTTTAGTAAGCTCTTCAATTTCATTGCTTGTCTATTATTTGGCAGGGTTTGTATGGAAGGATTCAACAAGAAATATTTTAGCATTTGCATCAGGGACAGCTAATACTGGATATTTTGGCTTACCTGTAGCGATAGCAATTTTTGGCAATAGCGCTATTGTTATTGTTTCTTTGGCTCTTTTAGGGACATCCCTTTATACAAATTCTCTTGGTTATTTTTTGGCGGCCAGAGGTCAACATACAGCTAAAGAAAGCCTGATAAAGGTTTTGAAACTGCCGATTCTACACGCTTTTTTTATTGGTCTATTAGTAAACCTCTCAGGTATTAAATTGGGGGCAATTTACTTTGATATGGCAAAAAATTTTAACGGAGCCTTCGTGATTTTAGGAATGATGATAATAGGCCTTGGATTAGCTGATATTAAGGATTTTGAGTTCGATTTTAAGTTTATCGGACTTTCTCTTTTTATAAAATTTTTTGTTTGGCCTTTAATCATTTTAATAATAATTTTATTAGATAACTACACATTTAAAATATACGATCATAATTTATACAAAATACTAATCCTTATGGCTATAGTCCCGGTTGCTACGAACATTGTTTCTTATGCAACAATATTAAAGGCTCAACCGGAGAAATTATCTTTAGTCGTTTTCATCAGTACTTTGTTTGCTTTGTTTTACGTTCCGCTGATTTCTGCTTTATTTCTCAGATAACCATCAACTACCGATTTATGTTTTCTTTCAAATTTTTTGAAAATTTACTCATTGAAAAATATGGGCTGTCTACCGCTTACTTGTCCTGAGCAATGTCGAATGATAGCTTACAAAAGCAGTCAATCAGGCTATTATGAAGCCATTAGATTATAGATACGCCGATACAACCGCGTCAGCTGGATGAGGATAATCCTCCTAAGATAATGTACTGTATTAAAATTTTAATAATTTTGATAAACTCATAGCCTTAAATATGGTCGAAGCACAACTATTTCATAGAATAAAAGATAGCCCACTACCTGATCAATTTATTTCGGAAAATTTTTTACATGAATCAATAAGGCAAGGTAAAACTTTTGCCATTGCTGAGGGAAAATATACAGGTGGGGCAATATTAAATAAAGTTACAATTCCCGGCTCGACAAAAACTTTTCATATAGGAACAGTATTAAATAATC
>CAZUEG010000161.1:0-1850 GCA_964619495.1 uncultured Candidatus Saccharibacteria bacterium
TCATTTGGGAATGTGAACTTATGAATATAAGTTCATCCTGAACGAGCAAAGCGAGTCGAAGGGCCTGCGGTCTGCGAATATGGTTGCATCCTATTTTATTTATGCTTAATGTCAATATTGACTTTTTATCTTTTTATGTTATTGTAATCGCAGGAGGTGGAAGAAAATGAGCAAAATTAAAAAAGTCCTCTTGGCCGCCGATCTGGTGGCCATGTTTATCGGGGGTGTGGCAACAGCGACTGTGTCCCTGCTCGCCCCGCTTCCCCACTCGTTCTTCAATGGCGAGTGGGGCAACGCCTTAGTGGCCGGAGCGCTCGCCGGCCGAAGTTACGGGATTTCACTACGAAAGACGTTCCGCGACCGGTTTCTCGGCCACAAAATCGTAACGATTTCCTGTACCCTTGCGGGAATGGTGAGCGGCGACCTCGCCTTCCTCGTAATAAAACTGCTCGTCCGGTAACGGAAGGGCAAAAAAAGTCGAGGGCAACCTGTGGCTTTTGTTTAATATTTCTTATTGCGTTTATGTCAAAATATGATAGAATCCGCCTATTGAATAAATAAACGATATGAAAAAAGACATTCATCCGAAATATTATCCAAAAGCTACGGTTCACTGCGCTTGCGGAAATGTGATAACCGTCGGTTCAACAAAAGAGTTGACAGAAACCGAAGTCTGTTCGAGTTGCCATCCGTTTTATACCGGAAAAGACAAGGTGATCGATGCCTTGGGGATGGTGGAGAAATATCGCAAACGGCTGGCAAAGAAAGTGGATAAGCCCAAAAAAAGCAAATAACAATTTGCTGTCATTTGATCTGATTTATGGCTTCTATCGACGAAATCCGGCAGGAATATGAAAATATCCTCAATCAGCTCACTAATCCGGAGCTGATTTCTGATTGGGAACGGTTTGAAGGATTGTCAAAAAGAAAAAGCGCTTTAGAAAAAATAATTAATAAAGGGAAGGAAGTGGACGATTTGAAGGCGCGGATCGAGGAAAGCCGGTCGATAATTTCCCTGAATGAAGATCCGGAGCTTATTTCCCTTGCCAATATGGAAATCATTCAGACTCAAGAGCGGTTAAAGATCGCAGAACATGAAATAAAAAATCTGATTTCAAATAACGAACCGACCGAAGAACCGCAATCGGTTATCATGGAAATACGCGCCGGCACCGGCGGCGAAGAGGCGGCGCTGTTTGTTGCCGACTTATACAAAATGTATACCGGTTACGCCAGAAACTGCGGCTGGGGCGTGAAACTTCTTGATTCCAGCGCCAATGAAATTGGCGGCTATAAAGAGATTATTTTCGATTTGGCGCCGAAAACGGCGGACAACGGCCATATTAATTTATGGAAGCTGTTAAAATACGAAGGTGGCGTTCATCGCGTCCAACGAATTCCCGAAACGGAAAAAGCCGGAAGGATTCATACATCCACGGCCTCGGTAGCGGTTCTTAAAAAACCCAAACCGGCGCAAATACGCTTCCGCCCAGATGATTTGCGGATTGATTTTTTCCGTTCGTCCGGTCCCGGCGGGCAAAATGTAAATAAAAGAGAAACGGCGGTGAGAATTACCCATCTTCCCACCGGTGTTGTTGTCGCCTCACAAAGAGAACGAAGCCAGCTTGATAACCGGGAAACGGCGATGGGGATCTTAATGGCTAAGGTATTGGAAAAACAGGAAGAAAATGCCAAATCGCTTATGGGATCGGACAGAAATTCGCAAATCGGCCGGGCAAAAAGAGCGGAAAAAATTCGCACATACAATTTCCCGCAGGACCGCCTGACCGATCATCGGATAAAAAAAAGCTGGCATCACTTAGAAAAAATAATCGGGGGCGATATTGAAG
>CAZUEG010000162.1:0-1834 GCA_964619495.1 uncultured Candidatus Saccharibacteria bacterium
ATTTAAAGAAGCTGCAAATTATTACCGAAGACTATACGATTAAATATGGTTTTCAGTTGTTCGAGAAAACGGATGAAAAGATAAAAAGAATACGTTTTGACTATTACGTAAAGGATAACCTGAAGACCGGTAATCTAGATATTACTTTTGACGAGGCATTTATAGACAACATTAAACAGATTATTTCCGAACTTTCTAAAAAATATAAGTGGCTTAAATTCGGAAAGATCAAGAATGCTTAAGTTAACGTTTTTGACCGTTTATATAGTTAATTAAAAGATAGGCAGAGTTATTGTCGCTCATCGCCCTTAATAGGGCTAAGAACTCTCTACCGAAGGTCTTAATGATTTTGCTTATCAAGATGTTAGTTTTTCCAAGGAAATGCGCTTGATAAAAAGCTCTGGCCGCTTTTTGATTTTCGGGTGAATCTTCCGTGTTTTTTCTTCTTTTAATAAGTAACACCGACTAATAAGAGAATTAAAATATTGTTTTTGAATATCACTAACAACTGCCTCGGCTAAGCCAAGGAAACTGTGACAACAGCCGTTTTCCGGTCTCTTATTGTCGTAAATATCAATGGCGATACCTTTCTGGGACGGCGAGAAGGTGTTTCCTTCAGCGACAAAAGAAAGATAACTTTTAAGGTGGATGATTTCGTGAAAAATAGTGGCGGTTCGGATATACGGGCTTGCCGTAGCGTTAGCGCTTATAAGTATCGATGGTAATATCGTTTGCCGCCTTTATTGCCTGAATATCGATGCCGTCTTTTGCGATTTCTTTTTCAATACAAGGTTGATTGTTGAAATTATTCAAAACCTTATTAATTATCGCTTTTTTGCCGGTTAGGGATATTTTCCCCTGAACTATCGGGTCGGGCCGTGACTGTTTACTATTCTTTTTCATAATTCGTATGTAAATTAATTTATTCGAAAACTGGTTAACGCGAGGACAAGTAAAAGCTGCTTCTAGTGCTATTATACAAGATATCGGATTAATAACATAAACAATAATGATAAAAGTATCGGGGGAGAGCCATTGGTGGTTTATTAATGAGCTTAGGCAACACACAAACGAGGGAACGAAGCATTAGAAAGAAAGAGAAAAAATCTATATTGGAACGAAGAAATTTTCTTATTCGGTCAAAACCTCGGTCGTAGAACAAATTGTCAAGGATTGGATAAAGAAGTATCCCATAGTATCGATTACGGAATATACCGAACTTTTAAATTTATTATATTTGGGAAAATCTCACGACGAAAGACGTATTGCCGGAAAATTACTTGAATTTTTGCCGAAATTACGGAAACAACTAAATCCGTTATTGCTGAATAAATGGTTAGAGGGAGCGGAGGGGTGGGCCGAAGTTGATTCAATATGCCAGTCCAATTTTTCGGCGGTAGAAATGCTGGCAAACTGGCAAGTGTGGGAAAAAATAATAACCAAATTCTCTAGAGATAAAAATATTCATAAGAGACGGGCAAGTTTGGTTTTACTTGCCAATCCGGTAAGACAATCGTCAGATGCCAGATTAGTAAAAATAGCGTTGACAAGCATAGACCAACTTAAGGGCGAAAACGATATTCTTATTACTAAGGCGGTGTCGTGGCTATTAAGGGCGTGTATAAAAAATCACCGAGGTATGGTCAGAAAATATCTTGAAAGCAATTTAGATAATCTTCCGTCTATTGCTGTTAGGGAAACAAATTGTAAATTATTAACCGGCAAAAAATAGATCAGAGTCAACGGGGTCCGACCCCGTTGATTTTTAAGATAGGCCTTGCGTGATTGGTAAATGGATTGAAAAATGATAAAATAGCCAAAGCAACAAAAAATT
>CAZUEG010000163.1:0-1820 GCA_964619495.1 uncultured Candidatus Saccharibacteria bacterium
TTTATTAAGCGGTCAATAGATATGAACAAAAAGAAATTTTTAGTTACCGGCGGAGCGGGGTTTATCGGATCGCATACAGTTTCTGCTTTAATTGATAGAGGAGACGAGGTGGCGATTGTCGATAATCTGGTAACTGGCAAAAGAGAAAATATCCACCCCAAGACGCGATTTTACGAAATGAATATTACCGACTTACGCCTTAAAGATGTTTTTGAAAGAGAAAAGCCCGATTATATCTATCATTTTGCGTTTAATGTTTTAGTCCCCCAATCAATAGAAAACCCTCTGATTGACATGGACAGTATCGTTGGGTCGGTTAATTTGTTGAGTAATGCCCGCAAGTATGGAGCAAAAAAAGTTGTTTTTTCTTCATCGGGATTTGTTTATGGTAATACCGACAAGTTGCCAACTAATGAGGATACGTCAATTCAGCCGATATCATCTTATGTAGTCAGTAAAAATGCCGTGGAGAACTATTTGGACTTTTTTTATCGGGCATATCAATTACCATATATTATTTTGCGGTACGGTACGGTTTATGGTCCGGGGCAGATTAAAGGAGCGATGTCGGATTATATTCGCAAGCTGGCAAATAACGAACAGGCAACGATTTGGGGCGATGGATTAAAAACAAGGGACTATATCTACATTGATGATATTACTAATGCCAATTTATTAGCGATGGAGATAGAAGAAAAATTATCCAACACGATATTTAATGTCGGTAATGGCAAAGAAACAACCCTAAACGAGATTTACCAACTGATCGCCGACCTTCTTGGTAAAAAAGCGCAACCGGTATACTTGCCAGATCGTTCTGGCGAGTTAATGCGGAACTGTCTCGACTCTAGTAAGTTTCGTCAGGTAACGGGATGGTCGCCACAATTCGGCGCGAAAGAAGGGTTAAAAGAACGATTAAAAGTAGAGGGTTTAACCTAATGTTATTAACAATATTTTCCAATCCCCGGCCGTTTACCGGCCCCTTCAATCTCATTCAGAGAAATGCCATCAAGAGCTGGCTGGCTTTGGGTTCGGATTGCGAAGTTATTTTAATTAATGACGAGGAAGGGACAACATTGAGGGTGGCAAGGGAATTAAATATCCGTTGTGTTGAAAAAGTGAAAACCAATGAATTCAATACCCCGCTTCTTGACGATGTATTCAAGCAAGTCCGCGAGTTGGCTTCAGGGCAAATTATTGCTCAGGTCAATTGCGATATTATTTTAACCGATAGTTTTATTGAAGCGATCTTTTTGGTGGTTAGGCGTTTGAGCGACAAACCATTTTTTATGATTGGCCGGCGGTGGGATTTAGATTTTGACGAAGAGATTGATTTTAATAATATAAACTGGCAAAAGAAATTACTTTCAAGAGTTAACGAGTTCGGGCACCTTCACGGGATTAGCGGGATTGATTATTGGGTATTCCCTAGAAGTTTTGACTTCAATCCACCGCCGTTTAATATCGGAAGAGTGGGAATGGATAGCTGGCTGATTTATCGCGCCAGGATGTTAAAAATCCCCGTGATTAACGCGACAGAAATGGTAACAATAATTCACCAAAATCATAATTATCTCCACAAGAAAAGCGATTATTTTAAATTAGAAACGGAACGAAATCTTAAACTATCGGGGGCGCCATTAAATTCAATGTCTCTTCTTGACGCCGATTGGGTTATTGATAGTCATGGAAACTTAATTCGTCCACCGTTCCCTCAAAGGATCTTTAGTATTCTCTCCTTATTTTATCCGTGGCGGTTGTTACTGGCGGTTAAAAGAAAAATTATCCATCGGTAATTACTTCTTTCGATTATTTCACAA
>CAZUEG010000164.1:0-1791 GCA_964619495.1 uncultured Candidatus Saccharibacteria bacterium
ACAAAAACACTAAAAGCAATATAATACACCGCATACAATCCAACCGCCTCTAGACCCAAATAATAATTTATCATAAGATTATCAATCATTCCTAAACTAAAAAATCCAGCGAACACAGAAAGCATTGAAAAGCTGCCATAATGAAATAATTTATTAAAAACTTGGTGGCTAAACTTGAATAAAGATTTTCTAAAAACTAAAAAACTAACAAAGACAATCAGGCTTACCCGCCAAATATTGCCCCATAAAAGCGTTTCAAATGAATAATTTTTAAGAGTAAAAAGATAGAAAAGCACGACGACAACAAAAATAAGTGCTGAATCAATCAAAAGCTTAGACAATTGCTTAAATTTTTCAAGTCCTTGAAAAAATGACTGAAAAAGATAGAAAAAAACAAGAATGAAGGCATACGGAATCGCAAAATTAAAAATTGAAGCATCAAGCTTCAAAAAATCACGTAAGATAGGTGCAAGAATAAAATAAAAAGGAAAAAATAAAATTGACAATAAAAACACCGTTCTAAAAGAGGTTCCGATAATTTCTTTATACTTATCTCTTTCCGCTCCTAAATAACGCAAAGAAGCAGTGGTTAAACCCCATAAAGGCAAAATAACAAAAAACTCAGCCACACTGCCGATTAAATTCCATTTACCAAATTCAGCAGGACCCAAATATCTGATAGTTAAAATATTAAATCCAAAAGTTATCAAGGTGGCTCCGCCAATGCCCAAAAAAGCGAAAAATAAATTTTTCAAAAATTTTTTAGTAAATTGGCCTAGTGTTTTTTTGAAAAGAGAAAAATGAATTTTGTAAATTAAAAAAATTATTATTTCTTGTATTTTAATTAAGATTTTCATTTTGATAAATTTTTAAGTATTCGTCCGCGGTTTTTTTTAATAAAAATTGCTGGCCTGATATTTTGTTTTGTTCCATTATACTCTGGCATAGTTGGGGGTTTGCAATAAGATTTTTAAATTTTTTCAAAAAATCATTTTCATTATCCAACTCATAAAGTTGTTCGGCCGAATTATTAACAACCTCCGCATTACCGCCAACATTAGCAGCTAAAATTGGCGTCACAGCAAATAACGCCTCTATTAAAACAATTGACAATCCTTCGTATCTTGACGGCAAGACAAATAAATCAAATGCTTTAATATATTGCGAAGCATTTTTTATTTCGCCAAGTAAAAATATTTTATTTTCTAAATTTAATTTATGAATTAAATTCTGATATTTTTTTTCCTCTGTCCCTGCGCCAACAATAAGACAAACAGCATTATTTTTAAATTTCAAAATTTTAGGAAAAACATTTATAAGAAATTCGTAATTTTTCTGGTAATCCAAACGGCCGATAGAGCCGATAATGAATTTGTTTTGCAGGCTTACCTCTGTTTTTTGTTCAAGCAGCCCTCGTCCTTTTTCAGAAGAAAAAAAATTTAATTCATTTGGCTCAATGCCATTATAAATAACAATGCTTTTTTTGTTCAATTTAATTTTTTTGGCAATTTCCAAATCATGACAAGAAACAAAAACAACAAAATTTATAAAATAAAATAATAATTTAAAAAACCAATAATAAATCGGTTTTAATATTTTGTTTTTTTGATAATTAGGGCTTAGAACAGAAAGTCCACGAACAGTAAAAATTGTTTTTGGATTAAAGCGGGATAATTTGGCTCCTATTGCTCCAAAAAGCGCGTTGGCGCTGTTAAAGTGCGTTGTGGTAAAATGGTTTTTATTCAAAAAATTTTTTATTTCCAAAACAAATAATAAATTAACAAAAGGATT
>CAZUEG010000165.1:0-1740 GCA_964619495.1 uncultured Candidatus Saccharibacteria bacterium
CTTCGGTTTCAGCAAATATACGCTCGTTGTGTTGCGGTATATCTAGTGAATTACTAAACATTTGTGATTCTTTATTGTTCATATTTAATTATTTTGAGTGATAAAATTTATTGCTTTAATAAATCTGTCTACATCAGTTTTTGAATTGCAAAGTGCGAAAGATGCACGAATAACTCCTGGTATAAGCGAGGTGTCGCCATGATTAACGGCTTCAATTATTTTCTGTTCATCTTCTATTCCTAAAAGATTTCTTACCACATCATACACACAAAAACTTCCTGCACGAACGCCTATTCCAAATTCTTTATTTAAGCGTTCGGCAACTATCCGTGAGTCTTGTCCTTCTATAACGAAAGGTATTACTGTGCTTAAGTGGTTGCTTCTCACAAGTAGATGGACTTTTTCGTTTTTTTTCAGCGCGTCGAATGCTTCTCTGGCCAAATCTGATTCATACGACTCAATCTTCTTAATCCCGATTTTTTCTAATTGATTAAGCGCGATAGCCATAGATACAGCGCCAACAGCGTTTGGCGTGCCAGGATCATGTGCTAGTTGATTTTTGTAGCGTAAGAACACGCCATCCTTGGTAATATAAGGTAAGTTTCCACCACCGATTTGATACGGCAAAAATTCATCTAAGAAGTTTTTTGGCCCGATAAGAAAACCGCCACCATAAGGCGCGTAAAACTTGTGTCCGGAAGCAGCCAAAAAATCTATTCCCATTTCCATCATGTCAATTTTATGGTGTTGTAAAAATTGGCAAGCGTCAACAATATAATATGCGCCATATTTATGAACAAGCTCGCCAATTTTTCTAATATCTGGGCGATAACCAGTTAGGTTTGACGAGGCGGTCAAAACAAAAGCCTTAATTTTATTATTTTTCAGCATTTCTTCAATGCTAGCAAGGTCAAACTCGCCATCGCTATTGAGTGGATAGCGCAAAACCATTTCACGGCCTGCCTTCTGTATTTTTTCTTGTGTCTCCGGCACATGCGCAAAGTCAATGCGATTTGCTCCTAATGACTTTTCCCCTTCGGTTTTGATCCATGGCAACCAAGACGAGCTATGCTCTATTTCCGATACTGCCACTTTCCCATCAAGAAATGAGAAAAAATAGGCCACGGTATTCATAGCTCCAGTTGTATTTCCAGAAAAAAGAACATAAAAATTTTCAGGGGCACCAACAAAATTTTTAATGACTTGCCGTGTCTGATCGTAAATGTCAGTGGATATTTTTGATTTAGTGCCAGCCCCACGATGAACTGAGCCGTAAGTTTTTAGATAATCATCAACACCCGTTTGCACTGATATAAAAGGCGGGGTTGTGGCGGCATTGTCTAAATTTACATAAGAAACCTTGCCTAGTTGATCCGTTTCTACTTGATAATATAATGCCTCTTTAGAAAATAATTTTTCCGGGTCAATCTCAGATTCTCGATTTTTATTGATTAGGGAATTTTGTTCATCTTGTTTATTGACAACCTTATTAACAATATTAATAATCATCTGTGGGGTAAGTAAAGATCTTGAACCGTCAGTATTTATCGGAGCTCCACCATATTGAACACTACCAGCCCATCCCATCTCTAATTTATTTAATTCAAAAAGTATCGATCCCTTTTCGGTTTCCGGACCGACTGGAAAATCGTCCGTTTTCTCTGTTTTTTTACCGATGATGTATTCAAATGTCCCATCCGCTAATTGATTCATTAAAACCGCCCGCTCATATCCTTCGTT
>CAZUEG010000166.1:0-1726 GCA_964619495.1 uncultured Candidatus Saccharibacteria bacterium
TATTTAGTTCCCCGCAACAAGCTGCGGGGTATGCTAAATAATCAAATTAGCATCGCCAGTCTGCTCGGCTTAATCAGCTAAGGACATTCAATCAGTTTTATGGATAATCGTCCGGCAATTTTAATCCTGCATGGGTGGCCGAGTTCGTCCCGTTCTTGGGTGAAAGTCAAAGAATTGCTTGAAACAGAAGGGTTTTCCGTTTTTGTTCCCGATCTTCCGGGATTCGGAGAAACAAAACCGCCAAAGAAGAATTGGGGAATCAATGAATACGCCGAGTGGGTTGTTAAATACGCCGAAACAATCGGCGGCGGCAATCTTGTTTTAATCGGACATTCTTTTGGCGGCCGAATTGCGATAAAAATCGCGGCAAATAAATTAATAACAATTTCGAACCTGATCCTTATTGATGCCGCCGGAGTCCGCCACCTTGACGCCAAAGAAAAGGCGGCATCGTGGATTGCAAGAAAGGCAAAATCATTAAAATCATTACCCGGATACGGACACTTGAGGTGGTTTTTTTACCGGTTCATTCTAAGGAAAAAAGATTATTATGAAGCGCGGGGAATAATGCGGGAAATATTAAAAATGGTAATCGAAGAAGATCTGGCGCCGAGTTTAAAAGATATTAATATCCCGACTCTGATTATTTGGGGGGAGCGCGATAAAATGACCCCGTTAAAAGACGGATATTTAATGAGCCGGGAAATCAACGGGTCTTCAATTAGAATCGTTCCCCAAGCCGGACACGCCCTAAATCTGGAAAAGCCCGATGATTTGGCAAATATTATTATCAATTATTTAAACTCACAAAATGGCTAATATTTTAGTTTTTTTGTGGCTGATTAAGGCGGTTAAAACCGTACTGTTTTGGCAATATCTCTGGCAACTCAAGGAATATCACTGCGGCCGGTTTATCGCCCACATGAAATCGGCCAGCGGGCGGGCGCTGATTTTCAATCCGGCGAATCTGATGAAAACTGCCGTAGTCTTGTTCTATGCCGTCACCGGGTCTTGTTTCTTCTATGTAACGGTTTGCGAATCTTATCCCTATCTCGTTGACTATCCAAGCGTGAATTTTTTGAGCTTTTTCACGATGGCAATCGCGATATATTTTTTAGAAGCGGTAAGGGCGATCAGGGGTCTCGTCAATAAATCGCTTAAAAGACCGGTTTGGACGGCAAAATCCGTGTTTTTGTTCACCGTTATTTTGATGTTCGTGTCCGCTGTTCCATTTATTATTCGGGGCATCCTGATGATAACCGATAATAACGGCGCCCCGGTGCTTAGCTGGGAACAAATCAGCGTCGGCCTGATTTTTGCCGACCTGGCCTTGCCGCTTTTAATATCCCTGATTATTCTTATCTTCCAGCCGGTTACCGTAATGATGAGAAACCGGACAATCCGGCAGGCGACAGCAAAACGGTTGAAAATGACAAAACTGATTGTTGTCGGAATTACCGGCAGTTACGGAAAAACTTCGACCAAAGAATTTTTAAAAGAAATTTTATCGACTAAGTTTTCCGTTCTCGCCACCAAAGAACACCAAAACTCGGAAATCGGAATCGCCAAATGCATCATTAATGACCTTCTTCCCAAGCACGAGATATTTATCGTCGAAATGGGGGCTTATAACCGCGGCGGCATCGATTTTTTGTGCCAAATGGTCAAGCCGCAAATCGGTATTGTTACCGGTTTTAATGAGCAGCATTTATCGACGTTTGGAACA
>CAZUEG010000167.1:0-1696 GCA_964619495.1 uncultured Candidatus Saccharibacteria bacterium
CGAGTTTTCACTTTTCGGACAATTCAGCAACCCCTTTAATTGTTCAAATGTTTTGTAACCCGTATAAACCTGATTATTGATTATAAACGTCGGCACGCCCTCGAATTTGTGCCTGATTGGCCCGACTGCCGCATCGATTTTATTTACTTTTATTCCTAATTGTTCGATTTTTTCAATTGTTCCTTCGCTTTTCATCTTATTACACCATTCGCAGGTCTTAAGATAATAAAAAGTTATTTCTTTGACATCGCATTTTGACATCGGATTATTTAGGTCGGGCTTTTTTAGATATTTGTTCACCAATAAAAAACCGCCGATCGAGACGCTGATGATTAAAATAATTAAGAATATTTTTTTCATATTCTTCAGAAGTATTTGTTAAATTAGAAAGTAAAGAATTAAACTGGTAACCAGAAGCAGTCCGATGGCAATTAAAACTTTTTGATGGGAAATAAAAATCTTCCCCCGATTCTGTTTTCTTAAAAACTTATCTAAATGCGGGGATAATAGAAGAAGCAGTCCGCCGAGAGTCATGCCAAGAAGTATCTTATCAACGCCAAAAACCTTATTGTATGGAGTTAAAGTGCCGGATAGATACAAAAATAAAGCGACGAGCCCGTAAAAAACAGAAAAAATCAAGAAGGGCTGGAATCTTATTTTCTTGCCTTTTCTAATCAGAAAGTTATTCAACATTATCGAGGCGAAGAGAATAAAGCCGCCAAACCAAAGGCCGATAATGGTATCATCAACGCCCAGCCAACGGAATAAAGCGGTAAACGCTCCTGTCGCCACAACGCATAGAGGGCAAAAAGCCAACGCTTTAATCGGCAAAAAAACTAAAGCAGAAACCAGTCCTGATAAAAAGACTTTAATTTTTAAGGCTTTCATAAACAATTACTTAAGCAAGCCGTCAATTATTTGTTTGAATGATTCGTACGGTAAAGCGCCACTGACTAATTGTCCATTAACGAAAGTGGCCGGTGTGCCATTTACGCCTTTTTGTTGTCCTTCTTGAAAATCGGCTTGAACTTTTTGCGCGTATTTTCCCGAATCGAGACAATCGTTGAATTTTTCGTTATTTAACCCTAAATCTTTGGCCCATTTCTTAAATTTGTCTGAACTATAACCCCCTGCTTGGTTTTCAAACAACTTATCGTGATATTCCCAGAATTTTTCTTGTTCGTCGGCGCATTCGGAGGCCTCGGCCGCTTTTTGGGCGTTTGCATGAAAACTTAAGGGGAAGTGTTTGTAAACCAATCTCACCTTTCCCTTATAGTCGCTAAGAATTTTATTCATAATTGGATAATGCCTTTCGCAGAAAGGACATTCAAAATCAGAAAATTCAACCAAAGTAATCAGGGCGTTAAAATCGCCGCGAATATGGTTGCTTTTGGTAATTTCAAAATTCTGGATATTCGTCGGTTGTCCTGCCGGCGGAGCATAGGGCTGTGAATCAGCGGACGGATTTTGAGCTTGAGCAGTTTGCTTGACAGGAGCGTTTTTTTGATTAACGCCATTGGTCTTGCCGCTGACAACAACCGCTCCAGCGATAATCAGCCCGGCGATGATTATGGAAACCGGTACGGAGAGATTGGGACGGGGAGAATCTTTTTTTGCCTCAAATCCGGTAGCGGGGGAATTTTCCATTTTTGAGTTTTCAACTTTTTCGACGCTGTTTTCAATTCTTGAAACCTCA
>CAZUEG010000168.1:0-1672 GCA_964619495.1 uncultured Candidatus Saccharibacteria bacterium
TTAAAAGAACTTAGATAATGGAAGACATACTTAAAAAATTATTTTCTGCCATTGTTTTAAGTGGCTTTTTGCTGTGGATATTCGTTGCGATTATTACATATATTTTTAAAAAGAAAAAACCTACTAAAAGAAGTGAAAGATTACGACAACTGAATAATTTTTTAAATATTGAAGGCAGATTATCGCAAAAAATCGATGAATTTATCGGCGAAAATCCGGAGATACTAAAAGCGCTAACCAATTTACCTGTTACGGCTTCGATAACGGAAATGACAACTGCTACGAGAAACAGAAAAGTCGCCACCGCTGAAATTAATCAAAAGGGGAGCATTATAAAGATTAAAAGAAAAACGGCGCGAGAGCGAATAGTGTTGGGGACCAAGCAAGAATCATTGCTCGATAAAAGGAAAAAATATGTCCAAATTGCCTTAAATGGCGTTGCCGGCGAGGCGTTAAAAATAATTTCGATGCTTCCATCCGATTTAGATCGGATACTAATCGAAGCTGGCACGCCACTTATTAAATCGGCGGGAATTGGAATTGTTACCGATATTAAAAATCATTTACTTCTACAAAGTAGTATTGGCGGATTTCGCCATAAACCATACATTGTTGCCGATATGAAAGTTAGCGATCTCGCCGACCGCGAAGTAGTAATGGCCCGCAAGGCCGGCGCATCGGCGATCACTTGTTTAGGGATAAGCCCTATCGAAACAATAAACAACTTTATTGTTTCGTGTAGAAAAAACAAATTGGACTCGATGGTTGATATGATGAATGTTGATAATCCGATAATGGTTCTTAAGCAGTTGAGAGAACAGCCGGACGTGGTTATTGTTCACCGCGGAGTTGATGAAACAGATATTGATAAGCAAAAAATGATTCCTTATTACCAAATAAATCAAATTAAGGGGAATTCGGAATCAATGGTGGCCGTTGCCGGCGGAGATACGATTCAAGAAATAAGAAGCGCTATTTTTAATAATGCCGATATTGTTGTTTTGTGGAAAGCATTTGTCAGTCCCACCAAGAAAACAGCAGATATTATCAAGGAATTCTTAAAAGAAATCAGATAGGAGAATCGTTTTATTGTTTAAACATTTAAATAATTAGAATACTTAAAGTTTTATTAGAGCAATGGTTTAATGATAACGGCTACGGCGAATAAAACAAAAAAAAAGACCCGTACGGGTCTTTTTTTATTGCTATTCTCTCTCATTGTTCTTTTTTAACCGTTGCCAGCGCCTGTAATCCTTCCATTAACTCTATTGGTAGGGCGAATACCGTCATCTTCGATGGATCGGGTTGGAGTTTTTCAATCGTTTGTAATGTTCTTAAAGATATCCCTCCAGGAACATTTTTCAGGATTTCCGCCGCTTTGGCAATATTTTCCGCCGCTTGCGCCTCTCCTTGGGCCTTAATGACAATCGCCCGGCGTTCTCTCTCGGATTCCGCCTGTTTAGCCATCGCCCTTTTCATATCGGCGGGAATCTCGATGTCTTGGATCTTGATCGCCGACACGTCGATGCCCCATTCGGCGACCGCTTTGTCGATGATAATCTTAATTTCTGTGGCAATCTTTTCCCGCGCCCCCAGAAGTTCATCCAATTCGACGCCGCCGATGACATCTCTTAAGGCCGCCATCGCGTATTGAGAAATAGCGTATGAATAA
>CAZUEG010000169.1:0-1647 GCA_964619495.1 uncultured Candidatus Saccharibacteria bacterium
TTTCCGGCGTCAGTTTGTTGATGGTACTTAACTGCTGCTTTGAACTGTTTATTGAAAACGGGACTGCTTTAATAATTTGGTCAAATAATTCATTAACAGCTTCGGTAAAGATCCGATGGATGCTTGCCCTAATCGCTTCGCTCAATTTCCCGTCGATATAATTTTCTTTCAGGCGTACCGCTTCTTTTTCTGATAACCCCAGCTGTTTTTCAAGAACTCTTGAGATGTGGCGATCGCCAAAATTAATATCGTCAATCCGGGTTATCACTCCCCTCGCGACGCTAAATAACCGCGTCCATCGCTCCTGAACTCCGATTATTAATCCGTTAAAATGTTTTTCATTAATAAGAGGCCGGATAGCCGCTCCGAAATGAGATATTCTAATCGTTTTATTGCTGTATTTATCGCCGTCAAAAATCGACCTTAAATCGTTCAGATAGTAAGCGGGAGCGATTGCCGAAATTGCTTTTATCTCCACCGTTTTTCCGGGATAACCCGTCAAATGGCTGACACTATACCCGTCAATCAGAGTCTCTTCAACCAATAAATCAACGGGGATAATTTCTTGGGGCAGTAATCCGAGCTTAATTGAATGCTCTTCGGCTTCTTTGGCGGCTTGGCCTTTCAACTGCGCATAAATCCGGGCATTTTCCTGTTCACTAATGAGCGATCGATCGTCCGGTCTTGTGACAGTTATCTCAATAACGCCGGCTTTAACGGCTTGCGGCGACAAAATAACGGTAATCTCGCTGATATCCGCCAATAAATCCGAAAAAGATATTTTATCATAGTCCCGGCGGATTTTTTCCGGCATTAACTCCCAGATAACCCGCTTTATTGTTTCTTTAAAAATACTTGCCGGAAACAAGTCTTCATCGCTTGAAGAAACGCCGGAATTGGTATTTAATTTTGACAATAACGGGTTTAATGTTCCCCTAGGAATCACCAGTTGTCCCTCCGAAACACCTCTGGCCGTTACCTCTCTTGACCGGCCGCGTTTATACTTTATTGAAAACAAAACCGCTTTAACCGTCGCCGCCTGAAGCTCGATCGAAAGCGATAATTTTTCTTTATTAAACAAATCTCCGATTAACCGCATAATATCCCGATTATTATTCTTGGAAAAGCGATGCTTTTATCCTTCTGATGCCGGCGCTTGACGACTCTTCTTTATTAATTTTAAACTTGCCCAACTCGCCGGCGTGATCGGCGTGGGGACCGGCGCACACTTCTTTGGAAAATGTCCCGATCGAATAAACAGTTACTTGGTTGGGATATTTTTCTTTAAAGAAAGCCGATGCTCCGGTTTTAATTGCCGCATCGTAAGACATTTCTTCTTTGGTTATGGGCTGGTCTTTTTTAATCTCTTTATTAACCAGCTCTTCCACCCGGCTTATTTCTTCCGGGGTTAGTTTTAAAGGATGGGAAAAATCAAATCGCAATCTTTCCGCGGTAATATCTGATCCCATCTGTCGAATATGGTCCCCGAGGATCTGGCGTAATGCCTGATGCAGCAGATGGGTGGCGGTGTGCAGATTAGCCATTTTTTTTGTTGCGTTTTTCCCCACGCCTCCGAATTTCTTCTCCGCTCCCGCCCGGGAAAGTTCTTGGTGATTTTTAAAAGCGCTACTAAAATCATCCTCGTCA
>CAZUEG010000170.1:0-1641 GCA_964619495.1 uncultured Candidatus Saccharibacteria bacterium
GGGCTTCGACCGGATTATCGGCGCCGACGGCGCGAATTCACGGATAAGAAAAGAATTAAACCTGCCGATGGCGAAACTAAAAACAGGAATCCAGGTTTTTACGGCGCAGAGCGACAGTTCTCATTTCGCGGAAACGTGGCCGACCGAACCAGGCGGCTTTATTTGGAAAATACCGCGGGGGGAGGAAACGGAATACGGAATTATCGAAAGCCCGAGAAATGCCGCCCTCCTTTTAAACCGTTTTTTAAGCAGCCACAATATCAAATCCGAGAGACTGTCTTCGGCAACGATTCCCTTCGGTTTCCGTTTGCCAAGCTCGTCATATATTACCCTGTGCGGAGACAGCGCCGGAATGATCAAGCCGTGGTCGGGCGGGGGAGTGGTATGGGGATTGAATGCGGCAAACATCCTCATTAAACATTTTCCCAAATTCAATCAATATCACAGCGAAGCAAATTGGTTTTATCTCCCGCGCATTATTGCTGCCGGTATCGCCACCAGATTAGTATATTTTCTCGGGTATCATATCCCCTGGATGTTGCCGAAGGCCGTTAAGGTGGAAGGAGACTACCTCCTGTAAAGTTCTCAGTTTTCATTTTTCAGTTTCCAATAAGTTTTCAATAATCAGTTTTCAAACAATAAAATGAACGAAGTAAAATACCCCTTAGAAGAAAGAACGGCCAAGTTGGGGGAGTCAGTAATTATTCTTTGCCGAGACCTGAAACAAGATGCTATTTCCAGACCACTCATATCGCAAATCGTCCGCTCGGCAACAAGTATTGGCGCTAACTATTGCGAGGCAAATGGCGCCAGTTCAAAGCTAGATTTTCGAAACAAAATCTTTATCTGTAAAAAAGAATCTCAAGAAACGAAGCACTGGCTAAGGATGTTATCAACTTATTACCCAAACGATCAAGAAAAAATGAAGCTTGTCTGGAAAGAAACTCAGGAGCTGACAATGATATTTCAAAAGATACTTAACACGATTAGTAATAGTAAAAGATGTTAGTTTGTTTCATTGAGAACTGAGAACTCATTGAGAACTAGTCCGCCGGCCGGCGGACTGAGAACTGAAAACTATATACATATGCTGTACGTCATTAATTCACAGGGCGTCAAAGAGCGGTTTTCCTACAATAAAATATTCCGGGCGGCTAAACGCGCCGGAGCTTCCCGTCATATTGCCAGAATCATCGCCGAAGAGATAAGAAAAGACGCCTATCCGGGAATTGCGACCAAGGAAATCGGCGATCGCATTGAGCGTTTTTTAAACAAAGAAAATCCGGCGACGGCGATGCGTTTTAATTTAAAGTCGGGAATCAGAAAGCTGGGGCCGACCGGTTTTCCCTTTGAAAAATATATCGGCGAAATTCTGGAGAAAAGCGGATACGACGTTAAAATAAATCAGACGATAAGCGGTCAGTGCTGTACGGATTACGAGATTGATTTTATCGCCCAAAAAGAGAATGTCCTGTTTGTCGGTGAATGCAAATACCGGAACGATATCGGCGGCCGGGTCCACATTGATGACGCTTTGGCAAATTACGCCCGCTTTCTCGATATCTCCAGCGAAGCGCTGTCAAAAAATGCTTTCCCAAAAAGCATGAAAATAAAAAGCTTACTGGTAACCAATGCCAAATT
>CAZUEG010000171.1:0-1589 GCA_964619495.1 uncultured Candidatus Saccharibacteria bacterium
TTGATAAACGACTTAAGGGAGGCTGGAGAAAAGGATTTGAGTTTCTATGATTCCGATTGGTATCACAATCTTTGCAAGGGACCCCATATAAAATCGACAAAAGAAATCAACCCCCAAGCATTCAAATTAACTAAAGTAGCTGGCGCCTATTGGCGCGGAGACGAAAAACGGCCGATGTTGCAACGAATCTATGGAATCGCCTTCGAAACAAAAGAAGAGCTAGATGAATACTTAAAGAAACAAGAGGAGGCGGAAAAACGCGACCATCGCAAATTAGGAAAAGAAATGGAGTTGTTCCTGGTTGATCCAAGCGTCGGCATGGGATTGGTATTATGGCAGCCGAAAGGAGCGATGCTGTGGCGAGTAATGGAGGATTTTTGGTATCAGGAACATTTAAAAAATGGCTACCAGCTAGTTCGCTCACCGCATATCGGCAGTCGTAAGTTATGGGAAACCTCCGGCCATTGGGGATTTTACAATGAAAGTATGTACCCGGCGCTGGAAGTCGGGCAAACGCTAAAAGACGCCCAAGAAGGAAAAACGGCAAAAATTAAAGACGAGTATTTATTGAAACCGATGAATTGCCCGTTTCATGTTACCATTTTCAATAGCGCGCCACGAAGTTATCGTGAGTTGCCCGTTCGCTGGGCGGAATGCGGAACAGTATACCGCTACGAAAAATCCGGCGAACTGTCGGGGCTGACCCGTGTTCGCGGTTTTACTCAAGACGATGCTCATATCGTTTGCGCTAAAGATCAGGTCAAAGCGGAATTAAAGCGGGTTGCCGACTTTATTCTCTATATTCTGAAAACATTTGGCTTTACGGAATTTAATGTATATCTATCCCTACGCGATCCCAAAAATAAAGAGAAATATGCCGGGAATGACGAAGGTTGGCGGTTTACCCAAAAAATACTAGAAGATGTTGCCAAAGAGCAGGGGCTTAAATACATAAAACAAGAAGGAGAGGCGGCATTTTACGGCCCGAAGCTGGATTATAAAATCAAGGATTGTCTTGGTCGCGAATGGCAATGCTCGACCCTGCAATTTGATTTCAATCTACCGGAAAGATTTGATATGAATTTTACTAACGACAAGGGGCAAAAAGAACGGCCTTTCGTTCTTCATCGAGCGCTATTTGGATCGTTTGAACGGTTTATCGGCATGCTAATCGAACATTATGCCGGCGCTTTTCCTGTTTGGCTAGCGCCAGTCCAAGCGTTAATTATTCCGATTACCGACAAGCAATTATCTTACGGCAAAAAGATTAATGACCTGCTCTTGAAAGCGGGAATCCGCTCGGAATTCAACAATAAACCGGAATCGATGTCGAGAAAGATTCGCGACGGAGAAATGAAAAAAATTCCCTACCTGATTATTATCGGCGACAAAGAACAAAAAGCGAAAACGGTGAGCGTCAGGTCGCGCAACCGCGACTTGGGAGTAATGAAACCGGAAAAACTGATCCGCCAAATCCTTGCCGTAATCGACAAAAAGAAAACGGTTTAATATCGGATTAAAGATGATTAATTTACCGACGCAAAAATATATTGAAAAACTGCGGCGCGGAAACCAAATCCGGCAAAGCG
>CAZUEG010000172.1:0-1581 GCA_964619495.1 uncultured Candidatus Saccharibacteria bacterium
GTTTAGGTTAAATAGTTTATGGCCCGTAGAGACAAAGAAAGAAGAACAATTAGTAAAAAAACCAGAATCGAAGTTTTTAAACGAGATAATTTTATTTGCGGATATTGTAAGGATAAAAAGAAGAAAAAGATAACTTCGTTGGTTGTAGATCATATAATACCGATAGGATATGGCGGTTTCCATGGAATTGATAATTTTGTAACAGCATGCCGGAGCTGTAATAGAAAGAAATGGTTATATGCGCCAAAAGAAAAGGGAGCGCCGAAATTACTGTGGCATAGCGGTAGGGCAGTAGCTAAATTAACTTGGTTGGCAAAAAGAAAAAGATTTCCGAAAAGAATCCCCAAAATAAGTTATAAAAATTAACTCTTTATAATAAAAAATGAAAAATATAGAAACTCCGGACAAGATGCATTTAGGAAAATTAATTAACGAGCTTGGCGGAGGGGAATATGTAATACCTGATTTCCAAAGAGAATTTGAATGGATGCCATGGGATGTTGTCGAATTGCTTAAGTCAATTTTTGATGATTGCTATATTGGTACACTTTTACTCTGGCGATCTAGTCGCGAAAACCAAGATTTACTTAAATGTGAACCAATTTATGGTTTTGACGGAAAGGGAAATCCGGAGCATGTAGTGTTAGACGGACAGCAACGATTAAGTGCCTTATATTATTCATTTTTTGCACTAAAAAAATCTTATCCCATGAGGAAATCAAGATGCTTTTTTCTCGTGAACCTTAAAGAACTTTTGGCAGAAAATTTCGGCGAATCTGTCTACTATGAGTGAGGAAACAAACGAACCATGGCTTTGGTTAGTGACAAGAACAGACAGTTTGAAGAGAAGATATTTCCTCTTTGTGTTCTAGGTCAGGAGTCTCATGCTTGGGTTCGTTGGATGCAAGATTACCAAAGATATTGGGCAAAGAAAATTGGTGACAAAGAAGCTGAGGCCGAAAGGGAAAAGATAGATAAATTTTTTGACGAAATGATTAATCAATATGATATTAGCTATATCGAATTGGATAGAAATATCGAAATTGCTAAAGTTTGCGATATCTTTACTCGTCTTAATAGTACTGGCATGGAATTAACAATTTTTGATCTAATGAACGCCATGTTGAAACCAAGAGATATATCTCTTAAAAAAATGTGGAGAGCGGTTTCTGTTGACTTTAATGTGGTCGACGACGAAAGAATGAGGCTTTATTTGCTTCAAACAATGTCAATTTTAAAACAAGGGTATTGCGCCCCAAAATATCTTTATTATCTTGTTCCTGCTTCGCAAAAAATAATTAAATTAGCTAACGGGTCAAAGAAAAAAATTACTTTAATAAATACTCCGAAAGAATTCATTGAGCTTTGGGACTTTGTTGTAGGAAGAGTTAAGGACACAATTAAGATATTACAGAACCCTAGAGACTTCGGCGCAATAAATGCCAGATTTTTACCATACCCAACCATGATTCCTATATTAACCGCGATAAGTGTAGATAAGGAAAAATATCAAGAAAGAAAGGAAATTGAAGGCAAAATTAAAAAATGGTATTGGTCATCAATCTTCACAAAAAACTATTC
>CAZUEG010000173.1:0-1574 GCA_964619495.1 uncultured Candidatus Saccharibacteria bacterium
ATAGCTGATATTTTATTAACGACGGTAAGAGATATTTTGTTGTCTTTTGTAATCATTCTTTGTATCATAAAATATGACGAAAAACAATTCATCGGTAAACTCTTGGTATTGGGTATACTTAGCGGGATTTTCTCTTATTTTAATCCTGCCAATTCTCAATGTCCCTCCATGGTTTTCTCCCCCCGATTGGGGCAAGGTAATCGTTTTTCGGATTATTATCGCGATTCTCTCTTTGCTTTTTGTTTATCAAGTCCTTTTTAGGAAAATCGGGATAGATTTAATCCTGAACCCCCGCAAGTTATCAAGTTGGCCGTTCTTGCTTTTTGGCGCTTTACTTATCAGTTGGCTTTTGGCAACGATATTTTCTTTAGATATCAACTTCAGCTTATGGGGATCACCTTATCGAAATGGCGGGTTCGTTAATTTAACTTGCTGTTTTATCTTTACCGGTCTGGCTTTTTTTGCCCTCAAAGAAAATGATTGGCAAAAATTGATAAATGTTTCGATTGTTTCCGGCATTCTTGTGTCCCTTGTTGCTATTTGCCAGCAATACGGATTCCTGCGGTCGCTATTCAGCTATTCGCCGTCGCAATTGCCTTCAACAATCGGCGGACCCAATTTCTTGTCGCTATATCTTTTATTTACCTCTCTTCTCGCCATTGTCTCGGCATTTAAAGCGAGGGTGGTTTGGAGCAAGGTTTATTATTGGCTGTCGTTTATCCTCTTTCTTTTTGTCATTTATCTATCGATCAGCATGGCAACATATCTTGCTATTAGCTTGGGATTAACATATTTTTTCCTTTTCTATCCCAACAAAAAGCTGCTTAAAATTCAACGGGCGGCGATTATATTTTCGGTGATTGCTTGTATGGGAATCTTTTACCTGCGAATAAATCCCCAATCAAAAATTAACAATAATCCGGTTACCCGCCAAATCGTTAACTTTAGAATGGACCAAAGCCGGTTGTCCGCTTGGAGCGTTTCTTTAACAGCAATTAAAAACCGGCTGTTGTTTGGCTACGGCCCGGAAAACTTTTCCATTGGTTTTGATAAGTATTACGACCCGAAACTGCCGCTAATCCAATACGACCCCTATTTTCGTTCCAGTTGGTGGGATCGCGCCCATAATGTGTTTATCGAAACGGCGGTTACTGGGGGAATCATTACTCTGGCAGTTTATCTGTTATTTTTCGCCTTTTTGTTTTGGACTCTTGAAAAACAAAAAAAATATTACGGTTCGATAATAAATAACGATAATTGCAATAAGGCGATTACCTGCCACGGAATACAAACAATATTCGTCGCTTATTTTGTTAACACTTTTTTCAGCTTCGACACCCTTCCCTCGCAAACGATCCTGTTTTTCATAATCGCCTATGGGTTGTTTTTGATAAAGCCGACAAGCGCGCCGAATATCGGAATGGTTACCGATAAAGCAAGCAACAAAGGAAAACAAATCGCGCCAAAAACAAGAAATTATATTCTTATTTTTCTTTCGGTATTTATTGCCGGTTGGTTTATTGTTCAATACAATATTCGCCCGTTTGGTATTAATTCCCGGATTAATATCGCCA
>CAZUEG010000174.1:0-1558 GCA_964619495.1 uncultured Candidatus Saccharibacteria bacterium
TATCTTTATTATTCAAATCTTAATACTCCGCCCGTAAGGGCGAAGATGAAGATTTTCCAGCGAGCCAAGAAGGCGAGCTGGACGCCGTGAAGCGGCAGAATAAGAAGATACTATGGGCGTAAGCCCATGGTAGATTCATTTAATATCCACGCATTGGCTGCCGTCAAAACATTTTCCTTCTTGGCATTCACATACCTGAACCTGGTGGCTGTTAGCCGGCGAGCACCCGCAAGCGCCGATAAGGCAGGTGTTAGGAAAATCGCCGGTTGACTCACAGCATAACGATAAGGACACCTGGCCGTTGTATTTGATGCAGTTCTGGCTATCCGATTTTATGTCGGGAATTTGTGTTAAAACTTCATCTTTAATCAAGAATTTCAGAGACATTTCGATTGTCAGAAAATTAGTCATCGGCTCATCCATTTTCCGGTCAAGATAATTAACGGTAATTGCGCCATCTTTATAAGAAATGCTTCTTATTGTTATCCTGTCTCCAAGAAATATCCCGTTTGTCCCAACCGCTTTTTTTGAATCTATTATACCCAGGGCGGCAACGAGATAATAGAATGTTCCGCTGCCGCCCCTGTTGTTGATTATTATTATTGCCGAATCGATAACGCCGTCATTATTAAAATCGCTGAATACCGGTTTGTTCCACACCGAGTAGCGCGAAACGATCGCCGAACCGGGCGCTGCCGCCGCCTGATACTGGCCATTAACTAAGCTAACCGGTTGATTTTCGATATTATAGATCGCATTTAACGGGTCAACAATTTCATTATTTTCTAATGGTATTGTTGGCGCGTTTGCTTTCTGAATGAAGCAATACACCCCATAGACAACGGCTAAGCCGATAAACACTGATAAAATTATGAAAAATGTTTTTTTAGACATATATTATAAATTTATTCCATTACACAAAAAATCAACGATATTGTGATCGCTAAGCCGATAACAAAGAAATTTGCGATAGCCATAGTTTAACAAAAGAATTTATGCTTTTAAAAACGGCACTCTTGCTTAACTAATTTTATCCTATCCCCTATAAAACTCAAGGATTATAGATGCAGAAGACCAGGTCTCCCCGTTTATCAATTCCACGGGTCCGACCCCGTGGACATAATCATACTTTGGCTAATCTTTTACGCTATCTATTTCTAATCCGTATTTCTCTTTAATAAAACTAATCAGATGACGCAAAGAAAGCCAAACCTGATTTTCGTCATAATTAACGAATAGAACATGGGACTGCCACCACTTGGGGAATTCATATTTGGCAAAGTCAGCTCTAATTGTCTGATAATTAACAAATCCCAGCCAAAGCGCTCTATCGAAAAATTTCTCTGCGACCATAACATATTTTTCTTTTGCTTCTTCTGACAAATCGATTTTTTCCATTATGAATTTTTTATAAGAAGGCAAGAATTCTTTATCAATCTGCCCTTTAAACGGCTTTTGCGCCCTTTCCATCTCTTTCAACATTCTTTGATTTTCTTCCCACGACATTTTTACATTTCCGACAACAACATCCGGCATTGCTTTATTGCGTTCGCCGTCC
>CAZUEG010000175.1:0-1556 GCA_964619495.1 uncultured Candidatus Saccharibacteria bacterium
AAACATGAAAAAAACAATTAAGAAAATATTGCTATTAAGCTTATTTTTAGGCTTTATCTTTTTCCCCTTTTCAAACATTGAGGCGAGGAGCGGATGTTGTTCGCATCATGGCGGAGTTAGACCTGATGGTTGCGGGTGCAATGATGGCACATCTCTATCGGCGACTTGTGCCCCTTATTATACGTGTCATAGGGTTTCCAATACTTCCCACAAAAGCAAAGAATCATCCGATTGGCTCTACTGGATCGGCGGGATTGCATTAGTTAGCAGTCTTATTTGGTGGTTTAATCGTAAAAAATAACTATTGATTATGAAAGCTTTTATTAAAGAAAATTGGTTTCGTGTCGCAATCGTTGTGATAGCCCTATCGGGATTAACTTTGTGGAGCAATCGCACGCCTTCAATCACCCATCTTGATCCACCACTTTTAAAGGCAGAGGACGTGACGATTGGAAAACAGACAACGTTATCAGGAATAGCATATCCAAATACACGTATTGCAATTTATTTAAATGACAGCTTGACCGGAGAAGTGTCGGCATCCTCGGATGGCACCTTCCAACGACAAATCAATTTTGATAAGGAAGGAGAAAATAAATTAAAAGCGAAACAACTTTACAAAAATATAAGTAGCGACTTTAGTGATGAAATTCTATTTTTGGTTGATTTAACCCCGCCTGACGCCAATCTTTTCAAAATTAACAATAAGCCATCCGCTTCTCCTGATCAGAAAGTCTTTCTAATAAAGGGCACTGCTATTCCGAACGAATATGTGGTTCTTAATAATTCTAAGCATCCGATTAACGAAGATGGAAGTTTTGAAATCGACTATCCCCTAAAAGAGGGCAATAATATAGTAAAAATTACCCTAAGCGATAGGTTTGATAATAGAACCGAAATCCTTTACGAAAAAACTGTGTTTGTCGATACAACGCCTCCAAAAATATCAACCATTCTCTGTGACTCATCCTTTTTTTCTAAAGTAACAACAGAAGAAACAGAAGAATATGTCTGCATAGAGTCGGGAGAATGGCAGTCATCATTATTTACAGCCGTAAACATTCCCATAACCGGCAAAATAAGAGGAGATATTAAGAGCATTACTCTTGATGGTAAACGCATCTACTGGGACGAAAACAACACAATCTATCAAAAAATTCCCCTAAGCGTAGACTTGGGTCTTAATAAATATAAGATTGTTGCCGAAGATAAATTTGGTAACACCTCCAGCGACTGGCTGGAAATTACCGCAGAATCCGTAACCAAAAATAGCCCAACTAATAATAGCAGCTCAAATACTACGGGTTGTTGTAAGATCTGCACAACAGGCAAGGCGTGTGGTGATTCCTGTATTAGCAGAAGCTACACTTGCCACAAAGGCCCTGGGTGTGCCTGCGATGCCTACTAAGATCGACGAATCGCGGGGAGAAATGGTTCTGTACCGAATCCGAAGTTCTGGCCGTCGGCTGGAGAAAAGCATTAAGCTGTCCGTAAAAATTTTACAATAAAAAAACAGCCGCCCCTCCGAGAATCAAAAATGTTATTAAACAATATTT
>CAZUEG010000176.1:0-1522 GCA_964619495.1 uncultured Candidatus Saccharibacteria bacterium
TCCGGCGTCAATTGCCGCGTGAGCAAAATTTATCTGTGAATTATTTGGTTTTCCGGCATACTCAATTCCGGCATGCATTGAAACGATTACAAAATCGGCTTTCTGTTTCGCCTCTTTTACAGCTTCAGTCATTTTATCTATCTGCATAAAAGCCGTTCCAAAGCGATTAGCTGACGCCCCATAATAAGCCGGAACAACATCGATATCGTTATATGCCAGAAAAGCAAATTTTATTCCTCTTTTCTCAACATAAACCGGCTGATATGCTTCTTGCTCATTTTGTCCCGCTCCAACATATTTAATTCCTGCGCTCCCAAGAAAATTAAAAGTGTCTTTCAATCCTTTTTCTCCGAAATTTGGGGTATGATTATTTGCCAGCGAAAAAATAGAAAATCCGGCTTGTTTTAATGCTTGTTCAGTCCCAGGATTTGATCTGAAAATCATTTCAAAATCGGGAATTTCCGGCCCTTGCGTGATTGGCGTTTCCAAATTCCCGAAAACCAAATCCGCGCTTTTTAGATAATCCCGAATTTTCAGAAAAGGATAGTTGATGTCATTCTGTTTTTTCACTATCCTTTCCACTTCTCGTGAATAAGAAATATCGCCAACCGCGACTAAAGAAACTTCCTCATTTGTTTGAGGAAGTTTCTTTTTCTGCGACAAAAAATCTAAAAATTCTTTTTCACCTTGCGTCTGGCTTTCTGGTGTTCCTTTGTTTTTAGAAAAATGCAAGTAGTAGCTGCTGCCCCAAAAGGCAACAACAAGAACAAAAAGAAGGATAATAATTAGCCATATGATTTTCTTTTGCATTCATTTTATTTTGCGACAAAGGCATCAGTCCAAGACGGCAAAGTTGGAGCTTGACTGGAATTTAACAATTCTCGCCATTTCTTGTCAGTTAATCTGTCTGACATCGGCCAGGCGAATTCGTAATAGGAATAAACCCCGCCTTTTGCGATTCTTAATTTCCCGTCAACCGTAACAACAACATAAATCTCGGAAATTTTGCCTGTGCCTTCTTCTAATACTTGGCCGTTTGGATCGGTAGCGACATCAGCAACAATAGCCGCCGGATTTTCGTTCAAATAATCTCTCTGATTTGATGACTCCTTGAACGCCGGTTCGTCTTTGTTTACTTCAAGCCAGAAATGTTCCAATTGTCCGCCAAATGAACGGATAAGTTCGTACTCATCATCGGTTAATTTTTCATTATTCAATTCTTTTTCCGATATTGTTTTGAGCGACATTGCTAATTGCTCCATTTTGCTCAAATTACCCTTCATGCTCGGCGTTAACAGCCCACGAATTTCTAATCCTTCATTTGTCATCTTCAGAAGCGAAGCGAGGCGCGCGTAAACATAAGGATTTGGTTCAACATAGCCACGGTCGTCTTTTTCTTCCGAACCGCCCGCGCCAAATTCGGCATAAACTTGCTTGGCGTAAAGAATAGTATCATGCTTCAATTCAGACCAGCTTCCCAAAAATGTATTAAGGTCTTTTCTCAACCAAGCGGCGTTTTGCA
>CAZUEG010000177.1:0-1508 GCA_964619495.1 uncultured Candidatus Saccharibacteria bacterium
TTGGTCTAGGGTTTTTTTATCTTCACCTTCATAACCTATCATAATATATGCCATACACTGCATTCCGTGCGACAAAGTTTTCTTAATAGCGTCTAAATTTTGTGAAAAAGTGATTCTCTTATTCATATTATCCAGTATTGTTTGAGATCCCGACTCAATGCCATAATTGATAGCAATACAACCCATCTCTTTGAGCATTTCGAGCTGCCTATCAGTAACAAGATCGGTTCTTAATCCCGTTATTCTGAAAAGAATGTCGGGTTTTTCTTTTTTGAATTTTTCATAAAAATCATTGAACCATTCCGGACAATTTGTAAAAAGTTCGTCATCCACTCTGAAATATTTTATACCATATTTTTTGCGAAGCAACATTAGATGCCACCAGCTACGTTCAACAGATTCTTGCCTAAAACCTGGCAAATGGCGATAACAAAAGTTGCAGCCGCCAATACATCCCCGTGAAAACATAATTACGGCCAGCTTATCATCGGGCTTCTGCCGTTTTCTGTATTCGGGAGAATTTTTAAAGAACATATCTTTGAATGGATAAATTATATAATTTTCCATGTTAATTAAATCATAATCGGGACAGTGAAACTCCTTAAGTAGCGGCTGGAAGCCCGTCTTTATTATTTGCCCTTGTTCCTTAAAGGCTAAACCCAATACGTCCTTTGGCGACAAATCTTTGTTTAAAGAATTAATTAATTCGGGAAAGGTTATTTCTCCTTCTCCAGTACAAATAAAATCAACTCTGGTATTTTCAAGTAAAATCTCGGAAATAATTGATATATGCCCTCCTAATACAACGATCGTTTTAGGAGAGCACTTTTTTAATTTATCCACAAACTGCTTGACCCAGCGATAATGGAGGGTTAGAGCGCTAATTCCCAAAATCATTTCCGGCGATTTTTCCAGAAGCTTAATTATTTCATCTTCCCGAGAAGGATCATCCTGCAAATCAATGATCTGGACTTTATATCCTTTTTCTTTCAAGGCGGCACCCACATGCAAAAGAGCAAGGGGAAATTCTTTCTTGCTCACCGAATAAGGCCTCACCAACAACACAGAATCGATCATAATTTGTTATTAGCCATTAAAAAATCTTCCAAAAGGTTTATGAATTTTTTTATCTTGACGCACTTATAATAAGGAACAAATGCTATTTGTTCATATCTTCCCAACGCATGATCTTGATGTTGGAGGCAATAAAGAAGGGCAATTTGCGGCGAAACTGAATTAACTAAGTTCTGATGTTTTTTAAACCTATTATCGGTAGAAATTTGCAGCCGCCTTGCCAAAAAATTCTCTATCAATTCATAATATGTTTTATCAGACAAATAAGATTCTTCATACAAAAGCAAATTTATATAATCAATTTCTAAAGGAGCACGGGGTGAAAAAAATTCCCAGTCAATGATTTTAATTCCCTGATCCGTTGAAATTATATTGCGAGAATGAAAATCTCCGTGCGTAAAACTGCAGCTGACAGATTCATCGCCTAAAAATTT